>NZ_KV815680.1:137486-137780 GCF_001814295.1 Streptococcus sp. HMSC067A03
TCGCTCCCTTCACGGGGGCGTGGATTGAAATAAGGATTAGCTGGAAATTTCAGTCAGCAAAACAAAGTCGCTCCCTTCACGGGGGCGTGGATTGAAATTAAATTTTTGATAACCTTGACATAGCCTTTTGCGTCGCTCCCTTCACGGGGGCGTGGATTGAAATCTACGCGCGGTTTTGAACTTATCTGATGACCAAAGTCGCTCCCTTCACGGGGGCGTGGATTGAAATCCGTATTCGTCGATCCAATTTGTTTTATTTTTTGTCGCTCCCTTCACGGGGGCGTGGATTGAAAT
>NZ_KV815681.1:0-306 GCF_001814295.1 Streptococcus sp. HMSC067A03
ATATTCTTCTTAAGAATGGTCAAAAGCTTGCCAAAGGTACAGATTTGACACAATACGTCAACCAAACAATTGACCATAAAGCAAGAACAGTTCTGTATTCATTCTCTAAAGATTTCTTGAGCAAGATTTCAGATAATAGTGAGTTCCAAGCTACAGGTTACATGCAAGTGAAACAACTTGACTATGGTACAGTGAAGAACACCTTTACTGAAATCATCAATAATGTCGAACGTGATTCTAATACGGTAACGGTAGAATCTCCTCAAGATTATGGTGATGTAGTTGTTCACTATGTGGATGAATCTG
>NZ_KV815682.1:0-44946 GCF_001814295.1 Streptococcus sp. HMSC067A03
GTTGTTCTACTTCAGATAGCTCCTCCAGACCTTTACCGTAGGAATCTTGCTTACCAACAGGTGGATGGAAACGGTGGAGCTCTTCGTTCTTATGCCATCTCATCCATGTATAAATCTGACCATCATTCAATCCCAACGTCTTCTTAATGACCTTGTTAGACTTACCTGCCTTCTTCATTTCGATACAGGCTAACTTAGTTTCCACTGAATAGGTTTTTTTGAGCATAATAAAACACTCCTGTTTCTAGTTTCCTAGATTTCAACAGAAGTGGTTTTCTTATGTCTCATTTTATGGAGCTAGTACCATATATCTAAGTTTTTTTTATATGTTTTTTATCAATCATGGTATTCGCCGCGATCCCATTTGGCATTTTCTTCGTCAAAGATATGATTATTTTTTGCAATTTCAGGGTTTACTTCAATGACCTTGTCAATTTTTTCAATTAATTTTTGATTAGTTTTTGTTGGTTCGTATTTGGTTTCTAGAAAGACATCAACAATGTTGTTAATGAGATTTTGTCCCAGAATGCGTCCGCCGAAAGCAATGATATTGGCATTAAGCTCTTTTTTGGCATATCGTGCTGTTAAGACATCTCCAACGAGGGCAACACGTGTACCAGGAACTTTGTCGGCAGAAGCAGAAATTCCGACACCGGTTCCACAAAGAGCAATTCCAAGATCGGCATTTCCGGAAACGACATTTTCTGCGATTAGGCGACCAAAGATGGGATAATGAGTACGGTGAAAGTCATAGGTACCGACATCAATGACTTCATGTCCAAGCTCTTTTAGGTGTTCAGAGATTTTCATTTTTGTATCTGTGACAATGTGATCACAACCAAGTGCAATTTTCATAGCATTTCCCTCCTAGCACAATTTATTTAACATATCAATCCGTACTTGGTGACGACCCGCATCATAATCTGCAGTTAAATACGCATCCACGCAGGCATTGGCTAATTCTTCACCAAGAATTGCAGATCCGAGAGTGATGATACGAGTAGAATTGTGACGAATTGTCATCATGGCCGAATGTTCATCTGAAACAGCAGCACAGATAATACCTCTATGCTTATTTGCGACCATGTAAGAGCCGACAGCAAAACGGTCAAACAAAATACCACGAGTAGTATCATCTTTTCGTAATTCTTCTACAAGGGCAACTGTTGAATCTATAAAATCAACAGCCCCTTCTTGCTCATTAAGGTCTTTTATCTCATAACCGAGCTGAAGCAAATGAGTTTTCACTTTATTTTTTAACTCAAAACCATCAAGGTCTGTCCCTAGTATAACTTTCATGTTTATACCTCCTTTTTTATTTTACAACAATATTATAACGTTCAAAACAAACAATGTCAAATATAAAACAACAAAACAAAACACAATAAACTATTGACAACGCTTTCAAATAATTATATAATGATTTTGTAAACAAAATAGAACAAACAAACAGAAGGAGAAGATAAGATGGGACTTAATCATTTTTTTGATAAAGATTTAGTCTTTTGTCTGCAAGCTGACAATAAAGAGCATCTTTTTAGCCAAGTTGCGGATCTTCTTGAAAAAAGGAAGATTGTGACCTCTTCTTATAAAAAGGCTTTGATTGAGCGAGAAAAGTCATTTCCGACAGGACTTGACATGGAATTTTTGGGAAAAGGTTTACCTAATGTAGCTATTCCACATACGGATATAGCACACAATTTGGCAGAAAAAGTAGTAGTGGTACGATTAGAACAATCAGTCATCTTTCATAATATGATTGCTCCTACAAAAGAAGTGGAGGTTTCGCTCTTATTCTTTATTATCAATAATTCTAATGCGAGCCAGACCAATATTTTAGCGCAGCTAATGGATTTCTTTACAGCAGATGGAAAATTGTATGCGCTATCACAATTAAACAATTCTGAAAAAATATTTCATTATTTATCAGAAACAATCAAGGATTAAACTATTAAAAATAAAAAACGGAGGATTTTAAAATGATTAAAATTTTAGCAGCCTGTGGAGCGGGGGTAAATTCTAGCCATCAAATCAAGAGTGCTCTTGAAGAAGAACTTTCTAATCGTGGTTATGATGTCCAATGTGATGCTGTCATGGTCAAAGATGTCAATGAAGACTTGATAAAAGGTTATGATATTTTCACGCCGATAGCAGCGACAGATTTAGGCTTTGAACCAGGAATTCCTGTTATTGAAGCAGGGCCTATCTTGTTTCGGATTCCAGCTATGAGCGCGCCTGTCTATGACAATATTGAGGCAACTATCAAAGAGCATGGTTTGCACTAAATTCTTTAATAGAGCTTAATAAAATAAAAAATACAATTCAATAAAATATGATCGGGAGGATTTATTTATGAATGTCATTATTGACTTAGCTAATAAATTTTTTAAACCCATACTAGATATGGGTGCACCAATTATTATGCTGATTGTTTTGACTGCTTTGGCTTTGCTTTTTGGAGTAAAATTTTCAAAAGCACTTGAAGGCGGTATTAAATTGGCTATTGCTCTTACTGGTATTGGAGCCATCATCGGAATGTTGAACGGTGCTTTCTCTGCTTCATTGACAAAATTTGTTGAAAATACAGGGATTAAATTGAACATTACAGATGTTGGATGGGCGCCTTTGGCAACGATTACTTGGGGTTCGGCTTGGACACTTTATTTCTTGCTCATCATGCTCATTGTAAATGTAGTTATGTTAGTTACCAAGAAAACAAATACTCTAGATGTTGATATTTTTGACATTTGGCATTTGTCAATTACTGGTCTGTTGATTAAATGGTATGCTGATAATAACGGTGTGAGTCAGGGTGTTTCTCTCTTTGTTGCCACCTTAGCGGTTGTGCTAGTCGGAGTGATGAAAATCATCAATTCAGACTTGATGAAACCAACTTTTGACGACTTGCTCAATGCACCAAGTTCTTCGCCGATGACTTCAACTCACATGAATTATATGATGAATCCAGTTATTATGGTGTTGGATAAAATTTTTGATAAATTTTTTCCATGGCTTGATAAATATGACTTTGACGCTGCAAAGCTCAATAAGAAAATCGGTTTCTGGGGTTCTAAATTTTTCATCGGTTTTATTCTCGGTATTGTTATTGGAGTGATGGGAACACCGCATCCAGTTGCAGGTGTAGAAGAAGCTAAATCATGGGAATTGGTTATCAAAAGTTGGTTATCGCTTGGTTTGACTGCTGGTGTCTGCTTGGAATTGTTCTCATTGATTGGTTCTTGGTTTATCGCAGCCGTAGAACCACTGTCGCAAGGTATTACAAATGTTGCAACGAAACGTTTGCAGGGTCGTAAATTCAACATTGGTCTTGACTGGCCATTTATCGCTGGTCGCGCTGAAATTTGGGCATGTGCTAATGTACTGGCTCCAATCATGCTCGTTGAAGCTATTCTTTTATCAAAAGTTGGAAATGGAATTTTACCGTTGGCAGGAATTATCGCTATGGGAGTCACACCAGCCCTTCTGGTTGTCACACGCGGTAAATTGATTCGGATGATTGTTTTTGGAACCTTACTGCTTCCATTGTTCCTTCTTTCAGGAACCCTTATTGCACCATTTGTTACTGATTTAGCGAAAGGTGTAGATGCGTTCCCTAAAGGTGTAGCAAGCACACAATTAATTACTCACTCTACTCTTGAAGGACCGATTGAAAAACTATTCGGCTGGACAATTGGAAATGCGACAACAGGTGATGTTAAAGCGATTATTGGAGTGCTTCTTTTCTTAGCATTCTATATCGGAATTTTTGCTTGGTATAGAAAGCAAATGATTAAGCGAAATGAAGAATACGCTGCAAATGCAAAATAAAATAACAATAAGCTAGGCTATTCCTTTTGAAATAGTCTGGCTTTTACGTGAAAAAGAAAGGAAAAAAGATGCTTCATTTGGTTTGTCCCAATCCAGCTTTGGATCGGACTGTTTTACTTAGCCATTTTAAAGAAAATGTGGTCAATCGACCAATTCAAGTGCACGAAAATGCTGGCGGAAAAAGTTTTAATGTTGCT
Source organism: Streptococcus sp. HMSC067A03 (assembly GCF_001814295.1). Lineage (NCBI taxonomy): Bacteria > Bacillati > Bacillota > Bacilli > Lactobacillales > Streptococcaceae > Streptococcus > Streptococcus sp. HMSC067A03. The sequence continues at coordinate 4,026 of NZ_KV815682.1, forward strand.
TATGTTTTGAATTGCGAGAAAGGCGAAGAGCAAGTGAATTTTTGTATTCACACAATGCTAGGCGGCAAAATGGGGGAATATCTTCAGCAACTAAATAAAGAAAATCAAATTCCATTAGTTGTGACAGAAGTTGATAAGAATACACGTACGTGCACGATTATGGTTGATACAGAATCAGGAAAAAACTACCTTGTGTACGAAGCAGGATTTGAGCTGAGTGAGGAATTGTTAGAACATTTTACGACAAGGCTTCTAAGCCACGTTCAATCTGGTGATAGTGTTGTTTTTTCTGGTTCTTTGATGAAAGGGATGCCGGATGATTATATCGCGCAAATTGGTCGTCTTTTGCCAGAAGATGTGAATTTAGTAGTAGATACTAGTGGTGCAGCTTTGGAAGCAGCTCTTCCAGCTAAGCCTAAAGTTGTAAAAATTAACGATGAAGAATTAGCAGAATTAACAGGGCGATCAGTTGAATCGGCAGAAGAAGCAGTGAATCTTCTCAAAGAATACGCTGAAATTCCATATTTCATTGTAACAATGGGAGAAAAGGGAGTTGTTGCGCGTTTGCAAGATGATATTTTTCAGCTCACTTTTCCAAAAATTCAAGTTAAAAATCCAATTGCTTCAGGTGATTTCTTCTTAGGTAGTCTCTGTTATTCATTAGAAAATAAAGGATTAGTTGATAGAGAAGCCGTTATTCGTGCCTGTGCTTATGCGACAGCTAACTGTTTGCAATGGACTCCCAAAGTAGAGCTAGAAGATGTGAAAAGGATTATTCAGGAAATGAAACTAACAAGTTTGTAAATTTTTAGGGAACTATATAGCACTTTACCCTAATCACAATATATAGTATCTTAAAATAAGATTTTTGTAAATTTGACAACTATACTTTGTAGTTGTGTAAACAGGTATATAATCCCCTTAATTTAAATGGAGCAGGAGAAAAAGGAATGTCTATTTATGCATTAAAAGGTATTTGCGAGTATAAATTTGATGTGGATATTCCAAGAACAGATTGGGATTGGCTAATTTACCCTAAAGGTCTTTATGATATGATTATGCGTATTGTTAAAGATTATCCAATTATAAGAAAATTTACATTACAGAAAATGGTTTAGGCTATAAAGATGAGTTTGTAGATAATATGGTTTATGATGATGCTCGGATTGACTATGTTAAGAAACATTTGGAAGTTTTAGCTGATGCTATTGCGGACGGCGTCAATGTAAAAGGCTACTTCTTATGGTTGCTGATGGATGTATTTTCTCGGTCCAACGGTTATGAAAAACGCTACGATCTTTTCTATGTTGACTTTGAAACTCAAGAGCGTTATCCTAAAAAGAGTGCTTGCTGGTGCAAAAAAATAGTGCAAACACGAGAAATTCGTTAACTAAGTTGTTTTTATATTGAGTGACAGTTCAATAGAGCTGTCACTTTTCTATTGTCCTGCTTTGAAAGTATGATTTATGTAAAGATTTTCTAAAATCTGTATGATATTTTTTAAAAGTATTGACTCATAGAATCTTCTCTTTATATAATGAAGTTAATTTTGTTTTTATAAGGAGGTCGTATGACTTTATCAGGACTCATTGTTTTAGCTGTATTTGTATTTCGATTGGTATTTTTGAAAATATCTATTAAAAATGAGAAAGCGATACTAGCAAATGGCGGTCAAGAATTTGGGGTACAAAATACCAAGTACATCACTATTCTTCATATTTTATTTTATCTTTCTTGCTTTGTTGAAGCCACAATACGTCAGGTTCGTTTTGATGCGCTCAGTAGCGTGGGGCTAGGACTATTAGTATTTTCCATGTTCATGCTTTATGTTGTGACACAGCTCTTAGGTGACATTTGGACTGTAAAATTGATGCTGGTTAAGAATCATAAATTTGTTGATCATTGGCTTTTCCGCTATGTCAAACATCCAAATTATTTCTTGAATATCATTCCAGAGTTGATTGGTTTAGCACTGCTTTGCCATGCGCTTCTTTCATTTTGTGTCTTGTTTCCTTTTTATGCTTTTGTTTTATATAATCGTATCAAGGAAGAAGAGAAACTTCTTCAAGAAGTCATTATTCCAAATGGGATTGCACAGAAGTGAACTTTTTCAAATATGGAATAAAAGAGTTCAAAATTAAACATTATTATCATTTTGTATAATTTTTTAAAAACAAAGTAAGAAATTGAGCTTTACATTGACAAAAGAGACAGAGGTGACATTGGGAGTGACTGTGAAAGCAAATAAAGGTTCTTGGGGGACGATTGACGATTTGCTTTTAACCAAAGAAGATGTGGATAAAACAGATTTGGCAACAGCAATTTCTGCTGCAAAAGAAAAATTGACAAAAGGTACACATTATACAAAAGATTCGCTTACTAAATTGAAAGTTCAAGTAGAAGAGGTGCAGGCTGTTTTACAAAAAAATGATACAACACAAGCAGAAGTTAATGCAGAAAGCGAAGCTTTACAGACTGCCATTCAAGCACTTGTACCACTAGAAAACCAGTCTTCTTCTACTGTTCAGCATGAAGATGGTAAAAAAATAAAGGAAAATTCTGATAACAAAGAACAAAAAGGAGGAAACTCTCATGCTGGATTGACAGATTCTGATTTGTCTAATAAAAACGAAGAGACCTCTCAAATAACTAAAACCAAAGAAACTTTGCCTACTACAAGCTACGAAAAATTAGCTAAATCCAATGAACTATTACCAAGTACCGTTACTAGCATGTCATATCTAGCTGGTATTGGCGTTGTTTTTCTAAGTGTATTTGTTGCTGTTCTCTCTAAGCAAAGTATTAAGTAAATCATTGCAAAAAAGTAGAAAGCAATAAAACTTTCTACTTTTTCTTATCTGCAATATATTCTAATTTTTGTTGTCGTGTTTTTCTTTTAAAGAGGGCCTCGGCTGACATGGCAGAAGGTTTATCAGGAAATTCTTCTTGGTACAAAAGCGTAACGGGTAATCGTGCACGGGTATATTTGGCGCCTTTTCCAGCATTATGTGTGTCTACTCGTTTTTTGACATCGGTCGTATACCCTGTGTAAAGAGAGCCATCGGAACATTCCAGAACGTACATATAGGCTTTAATTTCCATAGTAAATCTCATGAATTTCTGGAGTGTAGCTGCCATCTTCATTATGAATGAAAAGCGGTGGCAGGATTTTTAGTCCGTCGCGAGAGCCGTCTTTGATAGCTTCAATGAGAAGCATATTGGCTTTTCGATTTGCCTTTGGGTAAACAAACTGAATACGTTTCGGAGCTAAATTGTGAGCTGTCATGGTCTCAATAATATCAAGGAAGCGTTCAGGACGATGGACCATTGTTAAACGTCCGTTTGATTTTAAAACCCGTTGAGAAATTTGACAGATTTCTTCCAAATTTGTCGCAATTTCATGACGTGCAAGCAAATAATGTCGGCTTGCATTGAGATTAGAATGTTCATCTACTTTAAAATAAGGCGGATTGCAGAGGATCATGTCTACTTTGCTACCACTGATATATCTGGTGAGATATTTCAAATCATCTTGAATGACCTGCATTTGGCTGGTTAGATTATTTAGCTCAATAGAGCGCTGGGCCATATCTGCGAGACGTTCTTGAATCTCAACAGCAATGATTTGGGCTTGCGTGCGCGTGCTTGCAAAAAGTCCAACAGCACCATTTCCGGCACAGAGATCCACAATAAGACCACGCTTAGGTAAGTTTGGAAAGCGGGAGAGGAGCACGCTATCTACTGAATAGCTAAAGACCTCTCGATTTTGGATAATTTTGACGTCAGTAGAAAAGAGCTGATTGATTCGCTCACCGTCTTTTAAAAGAATTTCTGCCATATACCCTTATTATATCATGATGTAGAGGAAAAGAAGCAATAAAAAAAAGCAGTAAGACAAAAATGTACGGTTTTTCTTACTGCTATAGGTTAAATTTTACAAATTCTGTTCCCGTTCATTCTGTCTGTGTGTCACAACAATAAAAGTAATTGTAAAGAGGAGCATCAGAATGAAATAGATTGGCAAACTGTTGCTGGTTAAGGTAGTGATTTCAATGTACTTTTGCAGGATAATGGCTGTTCCGAAGAAGCCAATGAGCGACCAGAGGATAAGTAGAATCCGCCAGAGATTGAGCGGAAGGCAGGCTCGGACAACAGATAGAAATCCGATAGAGCCTAATAAATAATAAAGCAAAGTTGAGATTTCTAGTTGTGACCAACTATGCAATCCACCGAAAATACTGACAAATAAAACGCTAAAGACGACCATTAGCCCGCTAGGTAGCGCCTTGAAAATTGCTTTTTTAAGGAAATCTTGTTCAACAGGTTTGATATTCCGCTCAAAGGTGAGGACAAAGGGCGGCAAACCTTCAACAAATTGGTCGATCAAGGTGATTTGAATGGGGATAAATGGAAAGACTAAGAGCCATTCTGCTCGACCCAGTAAGATACTGGAAATACAAATGATTGTCAAAATGAACGAATAAGTTGTTTTAATGAGGAAAATTGGTGCAATGCGGGCGATATTATTAACGACGCGGCGTCCTTCAAAGAGAATTTCAGGTACATCGTTAAAATCAGAATTAAGCAACACCAGATTGGCAACTTGTCGTGTTGCAGGATCCCCTTCAGCCATGGCAATGGAGCAGTCTGCTTCCCGTAAGGCTAGAATATCATTGACTCCGTCACCAGTCATTGCTGTGGTATGCCCTGCTTTTTTCAGGGTTTGAATGATAAGTTTCTTTTGATGAGGAGAAACGCGGCCAAAGATAGCTGTCTTTTCTGTCAACTCAATCAATTCTTGATCCGTTACTTTTGAACAGTCAACATAACTTTGGTAATTTGAAAAACCAGCTTTTGCAGCAATGTTTGATACAGTAATTGGATTGTCACCTGAGATGATTTTTAAGCCCACTTCTTGTGAGCGTAAGTATTCCAAAGTATCAGCTGCTCCGTCACGAATCGGATCTGTGATTTCTAAAATGGCAATGGGTTGAATGCTACTTGGTAAGTGAATGTGTTTATGGTCAATGCGTTCAGGACTAATAGCTAAAGCGAGCACACGCGAACCACGCTTTTGAGCTTCCTGTGCTAGCTCAATTTCTTCATGAAAGAGCATTTCAGGCGCACCGAGAAAGACAGTACCTAAGTTCGACATTTCCATGGCCCCCCATTTACGATCACTAGAAAATGGGATAATGTTGCTAGTTTGGTAATTTGACAATTTTGTAAATTGTTTGCGGATAGCTTGTGCAGTAGGATTATTGTCGTCACTTGCCGCAATATAAGCACTAAGAATATCAGCAATTGCTTGTTCTGAAAAATCTTGTGTGAGCGGGGTGACTCTTTCAACATGCATTTTACCTTGGGTAATCGTACCTGTTTTATCGAGACAGAGCATATCAACACGAGCAAGTGTCTCGACTGAGTACATTTCCTGTACAAGGACTTTTCGTAAACCCAGCTTGATGACAGCTGTTAAAAGAGAAGTAATCGTTAAAAGAGCAATTCCTTTTGGTAGCATTCCTAGAAGAGCCGTTGAGGTATTGACAACTGAGTCTTTGACAGGTAAATGTTTTACCAAGAGAGCTTCTAGAAAGAGCGCAATTCCGAAAGGGATAATGATTTTTCCTGTAAAACCTGCAATCTTGTCCATGGATTTCATAATACGAGAATTGATTGGTTTGACAGTCTTAGCCTCTAGCATCAGTTTAGAAGCATAGTTATCAGATCCAACATGGGTGATTTCAGCTACTACATGACCACTGACAAGAAAGCTTCCTGAGAGAAGCTGATCTCCAATTTCCTTTTGTACAAGGTCACTTTCTCCTGTTAACATAGCTTCGTTGACTTCTGCAAAACCATCTAAAACAGTTGCGTCACTTGGAATTTGTTCCCCTGCAGTTAAGCGAATGACATCATTTAGAACCAAATTTTCTGGATCAATAGGGGTGGTTTGCCCATCACGGATAACGTTAATTTTTTCTTTATTTAGGAGATTGAGCTTATCGACCATGTGCTTAGCGCGCAATTCGGTGACAATTCCAGAAAAAGCATTAAAACAGATAACAGCGAAGAAAACTAAGTTGCTCCATGCTTGAACAGAAACGATAGCGACAGCGATTGCAAAATTTAACGCATTAAATAGCGTAAAAACATTACGCTTGATGATTTGCCAAGTGCTGATACTTGTATTGACTGTAAAATCATTAGTGAGTCCTTGTGTAATTTTTTCTTGGACTTGCTGGTGGGTTAATCCCGTAAATTCTTTCGTGTTCATGAGGATAATCATACCATTTTTTTAGTAAAATTTCTAATAGAATCCATTCGGCTGCGACACTTTTATGACGAAAAAAGTTTGCGAGCAAGAATTGGATAAGGTATAATGGAAGAAATAAGAAGGGAGAGCCGATGTTTTATAGATATTTGAGAAGATTGGTGATGTTGATTTTATGGGCTTTAAATGGCAATGTACACTACCACCATTTGGAGAATATTCCAGATCAAGAGGAAAATTATATCTTAGTTGCTCCGCACCGTACATGGTGGGATCCAGTCTATATGGCTTTCGCTACAAGACCCAAGCAATTTATTTTTATGGCAAAAAAAGAATTATTCACGAATCGCGTTTTTGGTTGGTGGATTCGGATGTGTGGTGCTTTTCCGATTGACCGTGAAAATCCTGGAGCATCCGCTATCAAATACCCTGTAAAAATGCTGAAATCAAGCAATCGCTCGTTGATTATGTTTCCAAGTGGAAGTCGGCATTCGACAGATGTTAAGGGCGGTGTAGCCCTGATTGCGAAAATGGCAAAGGTACGGATTCTTCCAGTCGTTTATGTTGGTCCAATGCATTTGAAAGGATTGGCAAAAGGTGAACGTGTAGACATGGATTTTGGACATCCGATTGATATTTCAGACATCAAAAAGATGAATGATGAAGGCGTGGAAGAAGTAGCACGTCGCATTCAGGCAGCATTTGATCGTTTAGATGCAGAAGTAGCAGCTCTTGAAGTCAAAAAAAGTCCGAATATATTATTGCTGTTGCCACGTTTGATTGCCCTCTTACTATCCCTTGTTGTTGGCTTGTTGACATTTGTTTTTAGTTTTATCGCAAGCTTTGTTTGGGATCCTGAAAAGCATAGAAAATAAAATCTCTTATAAAGGATGATAACTATACGCCTATCTGGATAGCAGCAATCATACAGAATGAAATGGAATTTGTATATCTGGCAAAGCAAGTGTAGCAAACATTTGATCTATGTTTCTAAAAGGAGCCTCTATGAAAATAGCAGTTTTACTGTATCCAGCGTGCTCATTGCAGGAAATCACAACTTTGACATCCATTCTTTGTCTTTCTTTTGGGCAGTCTTTGGACTATCTTGCTTCAGAAAAGAAAATTTATACAAGTGAAGAAGGATTACAAGTTATTCCGGATTTTACTTTTAAAGAAGTTCAAGGTGTAGTGTATGATTGTATCATATTGCCAGGTACACAGGAGCCTTTTGTTAGTCTCTATGATTCTAGACTCATCTCTTTTTTGAAAAATGTAGATATCAAGCGAACAATAGTAGCTGCTATTTCTTCGTCACCTATGTTTTTGGGAAAAGCTGGTTTATTGAGAAATCGATATTATACAGGCGGTTTATATATGGAGTTGGTAGACTATTTTTCTTTTTTGGAAAAAGAAAGTATGCTCCATCAGCCAGTTGTAAAAGATAAGAATGTTATCACAGCTATTGGATTTGCCTATACAACATTTTCTCAGACTGTTTTGGATACTTTGGGATTAGAATTACCGAGCGATTTCTTTTTGAGAAAAAATTTCTATAGCCCAGAGGAGTTAATTTATCATTTAGAAGCAAGTGATTACCAAAAAATACTGCAAAAAATCTCACAATATGAACAATGTACCCAGGAATGATTTCCTGGGTATTTATTGTAAATGTTAGGACAAAAAGAATAATTAATACATAAATTATACATGAAAGCGCTTGCTAAAATAGATTTAAAATAGTATACTAAATTTAAGGTATACGGTTTTAAAAAGGTGATAAGAGTGTGTATCGCTCTTATTTATAAAAAGTTGATGTATTCAACATGCAATGATAAAAGGAGAAATATATGAAAAAATTTATTTTTCGTTTAACAATTTTGTTATCTGCTCTCTTTCTCTTTCCTTTCCAAGCAGTTGAAGCTTGTACAGGTTTTATTGTTGGGAAGAACTTGACAGCAGATGGTTCGACTTTGTATGGTCGTACAGAGGATTTGGAGCCTCATCATAATAAAGTTTATAAAGTCCATCCAGCTAAGGACAATAAAGCAGGTGCAAAACTGATTGATGAAGCCAATGGTTTTGAATGGCAGTTACCTGCTCGGAGTTATAAATACACTTCGGTTTCAGACGTTACGCCAAAAGAAGGTATTTTTGACGAAGTAGGCTTCAATGAACATGGAGTATCTATATCAGCCACTGTTTCTGCAAAAGCAAATAAAGCTATTCAAAAAGTTGATCCTTATGTAAAAAAAGGTTTAGCAGAATCTATTATGACTACAGTCGTTTTACCACATGTAAAAACGGCTCGTGAAGGTGTGGAACTCATCGCGGAGATTGTCAAAAAGCAGGGTGCTGCTGAAGGCAATATTGTGACAATTGCGGATAAGACGGGTGTTTGGTACATGGAAATCCTCTCTGGCCACCAATATGTTGCCATTAAGTATCCCGATGATAAATATAGTGTTTTCCCTAATACTTTCTTCTTAGGAAGTGTTGATTTTAATGACAAGAAAAATGTCATTGCTTCAGAAAATGTGGAAAAAGTAGCGCGTGATGCTCATTCTTATAAAGAAATCAATGGCAAATTTCATATCTCCCAATCTTATAATCCACCAATGTCAGAGGCAGATCGTTCGCGTGCTTGGGCAGGTATTAAGGCTTTAAATCCAGATGCACCAATCAATTATGATGATAAATATTTTGATTTGTTGCAATCTAGTAATAAAAAAATTAGCGTTGCAGATGTGATGCGGATGCAGCGGAATCGTTTTGAAGGAACACAATTCAAACCACTAGACCAAATGGAATTAGATGGTAAAGGGATTCCGCAACGTGGAAAAGTAGATCCAGTCTATAAATATCCGCTTGGCAATCCAAACGTAATGGAAGCACACATTTTCCAATTGAAAGATAATATCCCTGCCAGCATGGGTGGTGGTACGATGTGGCTTTCCGTTGGGAGTCCTCGTTTCGCTCCATACCTACCATATTATGGAAATATTACCAATACGTATTCAGCTTACCAAGTTGATACAACGAAGTACGACAAAAATTCGTGGTATTGGGTTGCATCTCACATTTACGATATGGCGGCCAAACACCAAAAATTATTTGGCAATAGTGTACAGGAAAAATGGAAAGCTTTAGAAGCACAATGGATTGAAGAACAAGCTAAGGCTGACGAACAATACGCAGCTGCAGGCGGAGCTTCGTCAGAAGAAGTGACTGCAGCTAGTATGGCACGTGCGGAAAAAGTCTTTAAAGAGATGAAAGCTCTAGAAGCTGAAATGGAAGAAAAGATCAAAAATGAGCAAACACCGCCAAGTTCTAGCACAGAACCATCTTCAAGTACAAGTGAGTCATCTTCAACTTCGTCTACATCTCAATCTTCGTCAAGTACAAACGAAACTTCTACATCTAGTTCATCAGATGTTGAAAAACCAAAACCAAACGAAACTTCTGATACCTTAGTGGATACAGCTACAGGTGTTCGTTTGCAAAATGCAGATTTAGTAAAGGCTAATCTCAAATTAGCAGTTAAAAAGACAATTGAAGAAAATGCAGATAGCTATGATATTACTTTGACCAATCCAAAAGGTGAAGCAGTGTCACAAGTTAGCTCCACATTAGTGACAGTACCAGTGAAACAAGGTGCTACGGTGGAATCTGTTTATGCTATGAAAGATGGTAAACAAGCAGAAAAATTTGACTTTGTTCTCAATAAAGATAAAACGATTAGCTTTAAAACAACTCACTTCTCTACTTACAAAATAAATTATAAAGTTGTAAAAGAAGCGCCAAAGCAAAACAAACGTGGTTTTCTTCCATCAACTGGTGAAAAAGTGACTTTCCTTGGTTTAGTAGGGATCGTTATTTTAGGAATTGTGATCTTTATCTTAGCAAAACGTTCAAAAAAGAATAATGAATAGTTGAAGCAAGAAAGTCAATATCATCTTGAAGAATTCCTTCAAAGTTGGATACAAACTAACTTTGGGGGATTTTTATATGGATTGGATAGCTGTATACTATAAATTGAAAATGATAATATTTATTTTGATAATAATAATTGTCAAAATGACAAATATATGTTGTAATAAAATTGTGAAAGGAGAATATGGTATGAAGTTGAGAAATCGGCTCAAGGAACTTCGAGCAAGAGATAGGCTCAATCAAACAGAACTAGCCAGAAAAGCAGGAATTTCTCGACAAACCGTCAGTTTAATCGAACGGGGAGAGTATGCTCCATCTGTTATTATTGCCTTAAAGATTGCTCATATTTTTGGAGAAAACGTAGAAAATGTATTTTATCTAGAGGAGAATAGTAATGAAAAAATGGATGAAAATTAGTGATTTGATGATAGTCAGTGTTTTGATGGGAATTTTTGTAGCCAATAGCTGACTCGAAACTTTCCATTTTCCAACTTTTTTAAATAGTACACTTTTAGGATGGATTATTCGTTTGCTCAATCTGATTTTATTCTGCACGATGATTTATTTACTATCTTCTAGTCGGAAAATTCAGAAACAATCGGAATCAAGAAAAGAAAATGAGTTAATTGAGCAGCTTTACCAGAAGATGTTTAAAAATCTGGAATACGGCACCATTTCCCTAGATGTGATGACAATTTTGGTAATTTTTGATATACTAACTTCACTTAGTTTAGCTATCACTAAAAATAGTTTTTCACTTAGAATCAGTTTGTTTTCTTATTTAACCTTGTCTTTCGTCATATATAGGCAATATTACCTTTAAAAAACAATTGAGCAGGTTAGGCATTTTAAACTACCAACGTTTGCATTTCCTGAAGACATTTCAATATTTATGAAAACTTATGATGAAGCAGAACGAGAAGCGTATTATAAGCAGAACTTTAAAATCCTTTTTCAGTTAAATCAGTTTATTTTGCCAGTACTTTACGTTTTCATCTTTGTCACCTCGCTTAGCTTACGTGAGATTCAATATCTTCCCATTGCAATTGTAGTATTTATCCACTATACGTCAATGTGATGAACTTTTCTATGGTGAAAAATAATTTTAAATAAGCCGTAAACACTGTAAAATAACTAGTGAGAAAGGGAGAATCTTTAATGAAAAAAATAGCCCATATAGGACTTGGAATTTTAAAATTATTGGGATTAATTGTTTTAGTTATGGTCATCAATGGCATTCCTATGTTATTCTTAGCAAAAGGACAAAATCTACCAATATATACAGAAATTTTACTGGTTTTAGCCTACCTTGTGCTCGTGTTTTTTGCTATCCGCACTTTATGGAGAAGATACCAAACACATATCTCAAAAGACGTCAAAGTTCTGTCGTTTTCCTGGGGAGATTTAGGAAAAGCCTTGTTATTCTTTTTAGTGGCGAGAGTGGTAGCAGTAGTTGGAACTTATCTAAATATTCTGTTAACAGGGCAAAGTACAACCAGCAACGATAACGCTTTACAAAGTCTAGGAAAAATTATGTCAGTTGATCACATCTTTTTTGCTTTGTTATATGTGATGACGGTTGCAGTGATAGCTCCGATAATTGAAGAACTGGTGTTCCGCGGTTTTGCGACGATCTTTTTCTTTGAAAAAGATCAAAAAATAGTGGCAGCGCTCATAACATCTATCATTTTTGCACTTCCTCATATTTCAAAATGGACAGAATTTCCATTATATTTTGCAATGGGATTAGTGCTTTATGCCGCATTTGCACGTCGGGGAAATCTGAAAGATTCAATCGTTGTACATATCTTAAACAATACACCAGCAGCTATAATCATGCTGATTGCGATGTTTCAATAGTGATCTAAAAATAGTGCCATCATTACAATAAAAACACGAATGGAGTTTTGGTTCCAGCTATTTGCTGGTGTTACCTCATTCGTGTTTTTATGTTATCAAATGTTATTTTAATGAGCAGGTGTTTTATAATCCATAATTGTAATCGTCATCTTGCATGGCTTCAACTTCACCAAGAAGATAACCATTTCCAACTTGAGAAAAGAAATCGTGGTTAGAAGTTCCAGTTGAGATACCATTCATGATAATCGGATTGACATCGTCAGCTGTGTCAGGGAAAAGTGGATCTTGTCCGAGATTCATGAGCGCCTTATTAGCATTGTAGCGCAAGAACGTCATAACTTCATCTGTCCATCCTATGGCGTCATAGAGTGTTTTTGTATAGAGTTCTTCATTTTCGTAGAGGGTGTATAGCAGGTCGTACATCCATTCTCGGAATGTTTCTTGTTCTTCTTCTGACAATTCGTTGAAACCAAGTTGAAACTTGTAGCCGATATAAGTACCGTGAACGGATTCGTCACGGATAATCAATTTGATGATTTCAGCGACATTGGCTAATTTGTTATTCCCAAGATAGTAAAGAGGTGTGAAAAAACCAGAGTAGAAAAGAAAGGTTTCAAGGAAAGTTGAAGCGACTTTTTTTTGGAGTGCATTTCCATTGAGGTAAATCTCATTGATGATCTCAGCTTTCTTTTGTAAATAAGGATTGGTATTGGTCCATTCAAAGATTTCGTCAATTTCTGATTTTGTGTTAAGAGTCGAAAAAATAGATGAATAGGACTTAGCATGAACAGACTCCATGAATTGGATATTGTTTAGCACAGCTTCTTCATGAGGCGTGCGAATATCTCCTCGAATAGCTTCCACACCAGATTGAGATTGCATGGTATCAAGAAGTGTCAGCCCGCCAAAGACTTTACCAACAAGGTCTTTTTCTTTAGCTGATAATTTTCTCCAATCATCTAAATCGTTGGAAAGAGGGATTCGTGTGTCGAGCCAGAATTGCTCGGTTAGTTTTTCCCAAGTAGATTTGTCAATGACATCTTCGATGGCATTCCAGTTAATGGCTTTGTAGTAGGTTGACATATTTTTCTCCTGATTAAAATATTATCACTAACATCAATTGTTAGAATGAGGATAAGGCATTTCCCAATTTTTATTGTTAAAACGATTATAAATATAAGATTGTTGAGTAATATCAAACTTGTTTGTTGATATTATATAGTAATTAGCAGTATTTATTGTTGCCTTGTTGACATATTGAATTTTATCGAGCGTCATTTGAACCAATAAATTGTTTGAACTATTAATATCATCATTTTGAAATTCTAAGCAAAAATTGGGACTGATAGGAAATATTATTTGAAATCCATTTGGTTTATTTTGAGGTCCAAAAGTAGAAATAACAGGATTATCACTTGTAATAAATCCATCACCGATAGCAATATGGAAATGCATAGAATTTGGCTTTTTAAAATATTTCAAAAGATCTTCTAAGTTATTTTTTTCTTTAAAGATTTTGTTGAATTTTTGTATTTTCTCTTTATGATTTTCAATCTCATTTAGCTCAATAGGAGATTTTCTAGGTTTTGAAAAATTGTTTTCAAAATTCGTAATAATTCGGACTCTTCCAGAGTTTGTCCTAATTTCTTGTAAAAACAGATATGTCCAAACAATCTTTATTTCTTCATCAGATATAGAAATTTTATCTATCTCTGTGTCTAAAATCTTTGAAACAACTTTGGAAATTTTTCCTTCATAATGGCTCAATTTTTCTTCGAGAATATTATCAGTTTTCCGTTGACCTTTTGTGTCTATTTCTTCATAAGTGTAGTTTTGATAACAAATATTTTCATAATGAACATACTGTTCTTTGTTTGCTTTGTGATTATAGACATATAATTTATTATCATTATTGGCAAAATGTTTTAGTAATGTTCTTGGATAATAATGTTGCTTTTTTGTAACCATAAAAAATTAAATCACACAACTTTCACACTGATTGGCTCCGACTTCACCGCCGTCATCTGTAAAGGTGCGGACATAATAGATAGATTTGATCCCCTTGTTAAAGGCATAGTTGCGCAGAATAGAAAGGTCGCGGGTGGTCTGTTTGCTCTCGGTTTTCCATTCATAGAGACCTTGAGGAATATCGCTGCGTAGAAAGAGAGTCAGAGAAAGCCCTTGGTCCACGTGCTCAGTGGCTGCAGCGTAGACATCAATGACCTTACGCATATCCATGTCATAGGCGCTAGTGTAGTAAGGAATAGTCTCAGTTGACAGACCGGCAGCAGGATAGTAAATTTTTCCGATTTTCTTTTCTTGGCGTTCTTCAATGCGTTGGGTAATCGGGTGAATCGAAGCAGATACATCATTGATATAGCTGATAGATCCGTTTGGCGCAACAGCCAAGCGATTTTGATGATAAAGACCGTCTGTCATGACTTTCTCACGCAGCTCAGTCCAATCTTTGGCAGACGGAATAAAGATATTTTGAAAGAGTTTTTTCACTCGATCAGATTTCGGTACAAATTCGCCAGTCACATATTTGTCAAAGTATGAACCGCTTGCGTAGTCAGACTTTTCAAAGTTATGGAAGGTCATACCACGCTCATGGGCAATATTATTGGATTCAACAAGGGTCCAATAATTCATGAGCATAAAGTAAATACTAGTAAACTCAACAGATTCAGCTGAGCCATATTCTATCAATTGCTGAGCTAGGTAACTGTGCAAGCCCATGGCGCCTAGCCCAAAAGTATGAGCTAAGCTGTTGCCATGATCAATGGTTGGAACAGCTTTGATGTGGGAACTATCTGTAACGAAAGTCAGAGCACGAGTCATGGTTCGGATAGACTTGCCAAAATCTGGTGAAGTCATCATATTAACCACATTGGTAGAACCGAGATTGCAAGAAACATCTGTTCCCAGTTTGATAAATTCTTGCGCATCATTCAACAATGAAGGTTCTTGTACTTGTAAGATTTCAGAGCAGAGGTTGCTCATGATAATCTTACCATTCACTGGATTTGCACGATTAGCGGTGTCAATATTGACGACGTAAGGATAGCCAGATTCCTGCTGCAACTTGGAAATCTCGGTTTCTAAATCACGAGCTTTAATCTTTGTTTTGTTAATCTTAGGATTGGCAACCAATTCGTCATATTTTTCGGTAATATCAATATAGGCGAACGGAACGCCATATTCACGTTCGATAGAATACGGACTGAAAAGGTACATTTCTTCATTCTTGCGAGCCAATTCGTAAAATTTATCTGGAATGACAACACCTAAAGAAAGAGTTTTCACTCGCACTTTTTCATCGGCATTCTCTTTCTTGGTTGAAAGAAAAGAGATAATATCCGGATGGAAGACATTGAGATAAACTACTCCAGCCCCTTGACGCTGACCTAGTTGATTAGAGTATGAGAAACTGTCTTCAAAAAGTTTCATGACTGGCACCACTCCAGATGCGGCCTCTTCATAGCCCTTGATAGGAGCACCAGCTTCACGCAAATTACTGAGGGAAATTCCAACACCGCCGCCAATCCGAGATAGCTGCAGAGCTGAATTGATCGAGCGACCGATAGAGTTCATATCATCCGTTACTTGAATGAGGAAACAGGAGACTAGTTCTCCGCGACGAGACCGGCCGGCATTAAGGAAACTTGGAGTAGCAGGTTGATAACGTTGATGAATGATTTCATTAGCAATATCTTTGGCAATTGCTTCATCACCGTTTGCAAAATAGAGCGCATTAAAAAGAACACGCTCTTCCATACTTTCGAGGTAATACTCGCCGTCATTTGTTTTGAGAGCATATTGATTATAGAATTTATAAGCTGCCATGAAAGACTTGAAATGGAAATCTTGCTCACGAATAAAAGCAGCCAGTTCTTCGATGTATTCAGGTTTATAAAGTTGGATAAATTCTTTTTCTAAATAGTTTTCTTGAATTAAAAAGTGAATTTTTTCAGTAATAGATGAAAATTGCTTGGTATTTGGTTCCACATTTTCTTTAAAAAATGCCTCCAAAGCTTCCTTATCTTTGTGAAGCATAATTTGTCCGTTGATTGGACGGTTGATTTCGTTATTCAGACGGAAATACGTCACGTCTTCGAGTTGTTTAAGTCCCATATTGTTCCTTTTTCTAAATAATTGAATTGTTTTACAAAAGAAAGAGCTTCTATGGTTTATAGAAGCGGCTGGATAGCTCTATGATTACAACAATTTTATGATAATTTTTTTAATTTACCTGGTTGAAAACCGGAAAATGCTTCTGTTGGAGTTTGGACAATCGGTGCAGCATTGAAACCTAAGCTTTTTACATGATCGATGTATTCAGGCTGTTCGTCCAAGTTGATTTCACGATATTCGACATGATTCGTATCTAAGAAGCGTTTTGTCATTTTGCATTGCACGCAATTATTTTTTGAGTAAATAGTTACCATAATGAACTCCTAATTTCTTTAAATTCAGTATGGATTTAGTATATCCAAAACGAGAAATTTTGTCAACTATTATATTCTAAATGTTGTGCTTATTTTTGTTTTTTGAATTCAATGATACTAGATATAGTATTTTAAAAAATGAAAAATCAAAGGAAAATCACATCTTTTGCTTTGTTAAATCAAATTTTTCTCAGTGGATAATCAATTGGAAATATGTTTGTAGATTGGATAATGAAAATATCGTTTTAATAAAATTTCAGTAATTCTCATAAAAAAGGCTTGCTGAATACACATAAAATTCTTGAAAAAATTTTACAAAGATGTTATAATCTAGAATTGTAAGGGTTATCACTTATGACCCCAAAAAGATTACATTAAAGGAGAGTCCAATTATGGCTTCTAAAGATTTCCACATTGTGGCAGAAACAGGTATTCATGCACGTCCAGCAACTTTGTTGGTTCAAACTGCTAGCAAATTTGCTTCAGATATCACTCTTGAATATAAAGGTAAATCAGTAAACCTTAAATCAATCATGGGTGTTATGAGCCTTGGTGTTGGTCAAGGTGCAGATGTAACAATTACTGCTGAAGGTGCAGACGCAGATGATGCAATTGTAGCAATCGCAGAAACAATGACAAAAGAAGGATTGGCATAAAATGACAGAAATGCTTAAAGGAATCGCAGCATCTGATGGTGTTGCTGTTGCTAAGGCATATCTACTTGTTCAACCGGATTTATCATTCGAGACTGCTTCAGTCGAAGATACAAATGCAGAAGAGGCTCGTTTGGATGCAGCTCTTGAAGCTTCACAAAACGAGCTTTCTGTTATCCGTGAAAAAGCAGTAGAAACCCTTGGTGAAGAAGCAGCGCAAGTATTTGATGCTCATTTAATGGTACTCTCTGACCCAGAAATGATTGGTCAGATTAAGGAAACAATCCGTGCAAAGAAAGTTAATGCAGAATCAGGCTTAAAAGAAGTCACGGATATGTTTATCACGCTTTTTGAAAATATGGAAGATAATCCATATATGCAAGAACGTGCAGCTGATATTCGTGACGTTACAAAACGTGTGCTTGCACATTTGCTTGGAGTTCGCCTACCAAATCCTGCTATGATCAATGAAGAAGTAGTAGTGATTGCACATGATTTAACACCTTCTGATACAGCTCAGTTAGATAAGAATTTTGTTAAAGCTTTTGTAACAAACATCGGTGGACGTACAAGTCACTCTGCTATTATGGCTCGTACTCTTGAAATTGCTGCAGTTCTTGGAACGAATAACATTACCGAATTAGTGAAAGACGGTGATGTGATTGCTGCAAATGGTATCACTGGGGAAGTGATTATCAATCCAACCGAAGAACAAATTGCAGATTTTAAAGCAGCTGGTGAAGCTTATGCCAAACAAAAGGCTGAATGGGATTTACTGAAAGATGCTGAAACAGTAACAGCTGACGGAAAACATTTTGAACTGGCTGCAAACATCGGTACACCAAAAGATGTTGAAGGTGTCAACGCTAATGGCGCTGAAGCTGTCGGACTTTACCGTACTGAATTCCTTTACATGGATTCCCAAGATTTCCCAACAGAAGATGAGCAATATGAAGCTTACAAAGCTGTTTTGGAAGGCATGAATGGTAAGCCAGTTGTTGTCCGTACAATGGATATTGGCGGGGACAAAGAGCTTCCTTACTTTGATCTTCCAAAAGAAATGAATCCATTCCTTGGATTCCGTGCGCTTCGTATTTCAATTTCGGAAACAGGAAATGCAATGTTCCGCACACAATTACGTGCACTTTTGCGTGCATCTGTTCATGGGCAATTGCGCATCATGTTCCCAATGGTTGCTTTGTTGACTGAATTCCGTGCCGCAAAAGGTATTTTGGAAGAAGAAAAAGCTAAATTGCTTGCGGAAGGTGTTGCAGTTGCGGACAATATTCAAGTTGGTATTATGATTGAAATTCCAGCAGCAGCTATGTTGGCTGATCAATTTGCAAAAGAAGTTGACTTCTTCTCAATTGGTACTAATGACTTGATTCAATACACAATGGCTGCAGATCGTATGAATGAACAAGTTTCTTACCTTTATCAACCATACAACCCATCTATCTTACGTTTAGTGGATCGAGTGGTCAAAGCAGCTCATGCTGAAGGCAAGTGGGCTGGTATGTGTGGTGAAATGGCGGGTGATCAAACTGCTGTTCCACTTCTAGTTGGTATTGGTCTGGATGAGTTTTCAATGAGTGCCACATCTGTTCTTCGTACACGTAGTTTGATGAAAAAATTGGATACGAAGAAGATGCAAGAACTGGCTCAACGTGCCCTTACAGAATGTGCAACGATGGAAGAAGTTCTTGAACTTGAAAAAGAATATCTTGATTTTGAATAATATCACAACAGAAACTATTGTCAACGAGGACAATTGTAGTGTTGATGATGGAAAGGCAGGGATAGTAGCATCCCTGCCTTTCTTTGTGATAACAAAAAATTTTGATACAATAGCCAATTATTAAAAAGTAGTAGGAAAAATTGCGGAGCAAGTCAACCTTTTGTTCGTTTTGTAAATCTGGAGAAATACTCAATGAAAAAAGATTTATTCTATCTACAACCTAAAGTATACTTCTAATAACCTATTTAAACCTTGTGATAGTGAAGCTATGGGCTTAAAATTTTTAATATTTATTTGCTTGCCCTTTTCTATAGTAATCATTTAGGCTGTCGATGTTCCTTTTTACTTCCTTTTAGCTAATTTTGCTATAATGATAATTATGAACAACTTAATTAAATCAAAATTAGAGTTATTGCCGACTAGCCCAGGCTGTTATATCCACAAGGATAAAAATGGTACGATCATCTATGTAGGAAAAGCTAAGAATCTGCGCAATCGGGTGCGCTCGTATTTTCGCGGAAGTCATGATACTAAAACGGAAGCGTTAGTGTCTGAGGTTGAGGATTTTGAGTTTATTGTCACTGAGTCTAATATTGAAGCTTTGTTGCTTGAAATCAATCTTATCAAGGAAAATCAACCCAAATACAACATCATGCTTAAGGACGATAAGTCCTATCCTTTTATCAAAATTACCAATGAGACATATCCGCGGCTTATAATCACACGTCAGGTTAAGAAAGATGGTGGTTTATATTTTGGCCCGTATCCTGATGTAGGTGCTGCAAATGAAATTAAGCGCCTGCTGGATCGCATTTTTCCTTTCCGCAAGTGTACCAATCCACCTGAGAAAGTTTGCTTCTACTATCATATCGGACAGTGTCGAGCTCATACTATCTGCCATAATGATCCACATTTCTTTCAAGAGATGGCTCAAGAAGTAGCAGATTTCCTCAAAGGTCATGATAATAAGATTATTGATGAATTGAAAGGAAAAATGACTAGTGCTGCTGAAAAGATGGAATTTGAAAAAGCAGCTGAATACCGAGATTTGCTTCAAAGTATTGCGACACTTCGCACCAAGCAACGAGTGATGGCAAGGGATTTACAAAATCGGGATGTCTTTGGCTATTATGTGGACAAAGGATGGATGTGTGTGCAGGTTTTCTTTGTCCGTCAAGGAAAACTCATTGAGCGAGATGTAAATATGTTTCCTTATTACAATGACCCTGACGAGGATTTTCTTACTTATATTGGACAATTTTATCAGAATACATCTCATCTGGTGCCCAATGAAATTTTGATTCCATCTGATATTGACGAGGAATCAGTACGGGCTGTGGTGGATACAAAAATTCTCAAGCCTCAACGAGGAGAAAAGAAACAGCTGGTCAATCTGGCAATTAAGAATGCTCAAGTTAGTTTACAGCAGAAGTTTGACTTATTAGAGAAATCTGTTGAAAAAACGCAAGGAGCAATTGAAAATCTAGGCCGGCTCCTCAATATTCCCACTCCAGTTCGGATTGAGTCGTTTGATAATTCCAATATTATGGGAACAAGTCCTGTTTCAGCTATGGTGGTTTTTATTAATGGCAAACCCAGCAAAAAAGATTATCGCAAGTATAAGATTAAGACAGTTATCGGTCCGGATGACTATGCCAGTATGCGGGAAGTCATCAAGCGTCGCTACAGCCGAGTTATGCGAGATGGTTTAATACCGCCTGATCTGATTGTCATTGATGGTGGTCAGGGCCAAGTCAACGTTGCTAAAGACGTCATTCAACATCAATTAGGTTTAGATATTCCTATCGCTGGTTTGCAAAAGAACGACAAGCATCAGACTCATGAATTACTTTTTGGTGATCCATTGGAAGTGGTCGAATTATCTCGCAATTCACAGGAATTTTTCCTTTTGCAGCGCATCCAAGATGAAGTCCACCGCTTTGCCATTACCTTCCATCGCCAGCTCCGGTCTAAGAATTCCTTCTCATCACAACTAGATGGCATTGAAGGACTGGGGCCCAAACGCAAGCAAAATCTGATGCGACATTTTAAATCTTTGGCCAATATCAAGAAAGCTAGTGTTGAGGAAATTGTCGAAGTAGGCGTACCGCGAAAAGTTGCAGAGGCTGTGCAGAGAAAATTGAGAGAGCCTAGAGTAGAACTAGAACAGTAAGAATAAAAATACTCCTTAACTGATTTTATTTTATTATTTTACAAAAATATGAAAATAATAAGAGTAAAATGCTTGACAATATATATATATATAATAAAAAGAGACTATTTTAAGGAGAATTTTTATGAATCAAAATGATGCTTATGCTGTAGTTATACAGACAATCAATGCGGCAAGTCAACTTCCATTTGTGAAGGTAGATAGAGAAGAATTTCTACGTAAACAATTTAAAGATAGTAGATATCTTGATAGTATTTTAGAACATGGACCTCAAAAAGTTTTCACACCAGAGGCATTGAGAAAACGAGCTGAAAAAATAATCAAAGATAGCACCACTAAAACTTCTTTCACTTCTTTTGTTGCTGGATTACCTTCAAATCCGGTAACAGCTGCCGTTGCTGGGGGAGCAGATGTTGCTCAATATATGGGCTTTGCTCTAAATTTAGCTCAACAAATTGCTTACTTATTTGGAGAAGACGACTTATATGAAGGAAACTATAAGGAACTACCTGAAGAAGTACAAATACGAGTTATCTCTTACCTTGGAATAATGTTCGGTGCGAGTGGAGCGAGTGCATTGATTGCAAATGTTTCTAAGGCAGCAGGAATGAATCTTGGGAAAAAGGTAGCTCAGAAAGCATTAACTAAAACGGCTTGGTATCCTCTTGTGAAAAAAGTCGGGGCAATCATTAGCGTAGACATTACAAAAAAATCAGTTGGTTCTATAATTACAAAAACAGTTCCAATTATAGGAGGATTAGCTTCAGGAGGAATTACTTACATTACATTTAAACCAATGGGAGCAAGACTTGCTGATACATTTGAAAAAATATTAAATGGAGAATTTGAAGTAGAGTTTGATATTGAAGACGAGCTAAAACCAGAATTCAAAGATAGATTAAATGACAGTGAAATAATTGATGCCGAGTTTTCTGAAATCAAAGAATAAATGTTTATCTTGAATTATAATCATTCACAAACTAAGACCGTGCAAACGGTCTTTTGTGATATAACCTGCTTGAATTTCTAACTTTAAAAAATTTTTAACTAAAAGCAGAGAATTATATAGTTGTTTACACAAATACAAAGTGTAGTTGTCAAATTTACAAAAATCTTGTTTTAAAATACTACATATTGTGATTGATTTAAAGTGCTATATAATTTCCAAATATTATATTATCTGATAAGATGATAGTAAAAAAGTTTCCAAATAGAGTTTTAAAAAATTAATAAAGAAAAGTGATTATGACCTCCAAATAAAATATTTTAGTTCTCACAAAACCCCTGCAAGCTCTTCTAATTTATGGTAAAATGGAATGAGTATAATAAGAAAAGGAAAGTCCTTATGAAATTTCTTGAATTAAATAAAAAGCGTCATGCAACTAAGCATTTCAATGATAAAGCAGTTGATCCAAAAGATGTGCGAATGGCGATTGAAATTGCAACTTTAGCGCCAAGTGCTCATAATAGCCAGCCTTGGAAATTTGTAGTTGTGCGTGAGAGAAATGCAGACTTGGCTGAGATTGCCTTTAATGCTAATCAGGAGCAAATCAAAGAAGCGCCTGTGACGATTGCTCTCTTTACAGATACAGACTTGGTGCAGCGCGCTCGTAAGATTGCTCGTACTGCTGGTATAAAAAATATGTCTGAAGAAAAATTGCAATATTACATGCAAAATCTTCCGACTCAGTACAGTCATTACACTGAACAGCAAAAGAGTGATTATTTAGCTCTCAATGCTGGATTGGTAGCTATGAATTTAGTGTTGGCATTGACTGATCAAGGCATTAGTTCCAATATTATCCTTGGATTTGATAAATCAAAAGTCAATCAAGTGCTAGACATTGATGAGCGCTTCCGTCCAGAACTTTTAATTACTGTTGGCTACACAGACGATAAACTGGATCCAAGCTATCGTTTGCCAGTGGATGAGATTATTGAAAAACGTTGATAGAAAGGAATATGATTTTATGACGATTGATTTTAAAGCAGAGGTTGAAAAACGTCGCGATGCTCTATTGGCTGACTTATTTAGCCTTTTGGAAATCAACTCCGAGCGAGATGATACGAAAGCAGATAAAGAACATCCTTTCGGGCCTGGACCTGTTAAGGCTTTGGAAAAATTCTTAGAATTAGCTGCGCGTGATGGTTATTCAACGAAGAATGTGGACAATTATGCAGGGCATTTTGAATATGGCGAAGGAGCTGAAGTTCTTGGAATTTTTGCACACATGGATGTGGTGCCGGCTGGAAGCGGTTGGGATACAGATCCTTATACACCAACAATTAAAGATGGAAAACTCTATGCGCGTGGTGCGAGTGATGACAAAGGGCCAACGATGGCTTGCTATTATGGACTGAAAATCATCAAAGAATTAGGTTTGTCGACGTCTAAGAAAGTTCGTTTTGTAGTTGGTACAGATGAAGAATCTGGTTGGGCTGATATGGACTATTATTTCAAACATGTTGGTCTTTCAGAGCCAGATTTTGGTTTTTCGCCAGATGCAGAATTTCCGATTATCAATGGTGAAAAAGGAAATATTACTGAATATCTTCATTTTGCAGGGGAAAATAGCGGAGCTGCGCGCTTGCATAGCTTTACTGGCGGACTTCGTGAAAATATGGTTCCTGAATCTGCAACAGCAGTAGTATCAGGAAATATGCCAAATCTTGTAGATAAATTAGACGAATTTGCCAAAGAACATGGACTTCGCTTTGAATACCAAGAATTATCAAATGGGCAAATGGCAGTAATGATTATTGGGAAATCTGCCCATGGGGCTTCGCCACAATCTGGTGTCAATGGCGCGACTTATCTGGCTAACTTCTTGACCCAGTTTGATTTTGCAGATTCCGCTAAAGACTATCTTGAAGTGGCAGGAAACATTCTTTTAGAAGACCACGAAGGGAAAGCCTTAAAAGTGGACTATGTAGATGAAAAAATGGGTGCTCTTTCTATGAATGCAGGGGTCTTCCGATTTGATGAAACAAGCGATGACAACACCATTGCTCTTAATTTCCGCTATCCACAAGGAACCAATCCAGCATCAATCAAATCTAAATTGGAAAACTTACCTGTGGAAAATGTGACATTGTCAGAGCACGAGCATGTTCCTCACTATGTTCCAATGGAAGATCCGCTTGTGACAACGCTTTTGAACGTGTATGAAAAACAAACAGGTCTAAAAGGTCATGAACAAATTATTGGTGGAGGAACCTTTGGTCGTCTCTTGAAACGCGGTGTTGCTTATGGTGCTATGTTCCCAGGATATACAGATACTATGCACCAAGCAAATGAATTTATAGATATAGAAGACCTGTTCCGAGCTGCTGCTATTTATGCAGAAGCAATTTATGAATTAATCAAATAAAGCATGTAAACTCAGCTAGAAATAGTTGAGTTTCTTTCAAAGAAAGGGGAATATTATGATTTATACAATTACGAGTGCGACAGGTCAATTGGGGCAAAAGGTCGTTGCCGAAGCACAGAAACAGTTAGACACTAATGAAATTCGGTTATCTGTTCGGAGTCCCCAAAAAGCGAGTCAATATGCAGCAGCAGGGATTGATGTCAGATCAGCTGATTATTTAGATGTAGATTCTATGGTCGCAGCTTGGCGTGGAACGGATATCTTGATTTACATTCCAAGTATTTCTCATCCAAGCATTGTGCGTGTGCCAGAATTTGAAAATTCAGTCGTTGCAGCAGAAAGAGCTGGAGTTAAGCACTTTATCTTTGTTGGATTTTTTGCTGATCAAGTCAATAGTCCATTTCACATGGCAGCTTTCTTTGCTTATGCAAATACTCGTCTAGCATCGGCTGGATTTTCTTACAGCATTATCAAAAATGCTATGTATGCTGATCCATTGGTGCCTTACTTACCTGAGTTAATAGAGCGCAAGGCTGTCATTTATCCAATGGGAAATTCGAAAATGAGCTTTATTTCGCGGGAAGATAGTGCAGTAGCCATTGTCAAACTAGCTATGTCGTCTGCTCTACAAGGAAAAACATACATTTTGACTCAAGGTCGTAACTATACAATGCTAGAATTAGCTGATCTTTTGTCTGAAATATCGGGTCATGAAATTGACTACCAGCCGGTGACAGTTGAGGAATTTGCTGCTCTTTATGATCAGCCCAAAGGATTTGGAGTTGTGCTGGCTTCTCTCTACCAAGCTGGGAGTCAAGGATGCTTG
Source organism: Streptococcus sp. HMSC067A03 (assembly GCF_001814295.1). NCBI lineage: Bacteria > Bacillati > Bacillota > Bacilli > Lactobacillales > Streptococcaceae > Streptococcus > Streptococcus sp. HMSC067A03. The sequence continues at coordinate 29,299 of NZ_KV815682.1, forward strand.
GACATTGTGACAGATGATTTTCGGACAATCACAGGACGGCAGGCAACTGATTTGAAAACTTATATGAAGAAAAATTATCAAAAATAGAGACAAGGAATGGAAACGCTAGAAGACATTAAGAAAGCTATTATGGTTGATCCACAAAATCAAGTATATACAGAGCGAGGAATTGAGCCGCTTTTTGCAGCTCCTAAGTCGGCGCGGATCAATATTGTTGGTCAAGCTCCGGGTATTAAAGCGCAGGAAACACGTTTATATTGGAATGATAAGAGTGGTGATCGCCTGCGTGAATGGATGGGCGTTGACTATGATACATTTTATCATTCTGGCTATTTTGCTGCGATTCCGATGGACTTTTATTTTCCAGGGCATGGAAAATCAGGTGATTTGCCACCTCGCAAGGGTTTTGCTGAAAAATGGCATCAACAGATTTTAGAATTGTTACCAGATCTGGAATTAACTATTCTTATTGGCCAATATGCTCAGAAGTATTATCTTCATCAAAAGGGAACTGTAAAGTTAACCGATACGGTAAAACATTATCAAGATTATTTGCCAGAATATTTCCCGCTTGTTCACCCATCTCCACGAAATCAAATCTGGCTGGCCAAGAATCCTTGGTTTGCAGAGCAAGTGATACCAGATTTGCGGGCGAATGTTCAACAGATTATTTCAAGATGAGCACTTGCTCATCTTTTTTTTGAAACCAAATCTTTGACAAAAAAGGTTCGATATAGTATTATAAATAAACTTCTATATCGTATGTTTTAGAAAGAAGAAAAATGGGTAAAAAAGTAGTCAATAGTGGATTTTACATTGGGAAAATTCATCGTTTATCTAATCGATTAATGAATCATATTTTGTTAGAACGAGGGATTCAAGCTTTTAATGGAGAACAGGGACGTATTTTACACGCGCTTTGGCAAAAAGATTATCAAAGCCAAACCGAACTGTCAGAGCAGACTGGCTTGACGTTGAACACTCTGACCAAAATGATTGACCGAATGATTCGCATGAAGCTTGTGGAACGGTGTTCTCATGAAAAAGATAAGCGGAAAAAGATGATTTGTCTGACAGATTATGCAAAAGGATTAAAAGCAGAATATGATGCAATTTCTGATGAAATCATTGAAATCTTTTACAGTGGTTTTTCTGATCTGGAAATCAGTGAATTTGAGATTTATTTAGAGCGTATTTTAGTAAATTTAAGCCAATCAAGAAAGGATGAAGCATGAACGAGTTAATCAAATTAGTCACCAATCAATGGCAGTTTCTGTTAGGTCTTATCTGGGATCATGTCTGGATATCGGGTTTGTCTATCTTATTTGCTTTGATTTTTGGAGTTGGACTTGGGATTTTTATTAGTTTCAAAAAAAGCTGGGCTGGAGTCGTTATTGGTTTAGTGAATACTCTTTATACAATTCCCTCTATTGCACTTTTAGGGATTCTGATTTCGATTACGGGGATTGGTAATAAGACAGCAATTGTAGCATTAACCTTATATGCCCTGTTACCAATGGTACGGAGTACTTATACAGGCATTTCTGGTGTTGACCCGCTTCTCATTGAAGCAGCAGAAGGAATGGGTTCTACACGCAAGCAGATTTTAACCAAGGTGCAACTGCCCCTTGCCTTTCCGATTATGATGGCAGGTTTCCGTAATATGGTTACAATGACCATAGCTCTTGCGGGGATCGCTTCTTTCGTTGGTGCTGGCGGTCTTGGTGTAGCAATTTACCGTGGGATTACAACTAATAACCAAACCCTAACTTTGGTCGGAAGTGTTTTAGTCGCCCTATTGGCATTGGTCTTTGATTTTCTTCTTTCTTTGGTTGAAAAATCAATCTTACGTCATAAAAAAGTATCTAAAAAATGGTTAGCTGTTTTCAGCTCTATAGTTCTTTTGATGGCAGGAACCATCGCATTTTTCCAAATGAATCCAATGGGCGGAACCGTGAAAATTGCGACCAAACCACAGACAGAAAACTATATCTTAGGTGAAATGCAAAAGCAAGTTATTGAAGAATACACCAATCTTAAGGTCAAAATGACTAAAGGTGTCGGTGGTGGGACTGCCAATATTCACCCGGCTATGTTGAAAGGTGATTTTGATATTTATGCAGAATACACCGGTACAATCTGGGAAGTTATTCTTAAACAATCAGGTTCATATGATGAAAGTCAATTTAAGATACTTGAAAGTCAATATCGTAAAAAATATCAATTAGAATGGGCAAATACATTTGGGTTTAATAACACTTATGGTTTGGCAGTTCGTAAGGATATTGCAGAAAAATACAATATTAAAACTTTTAGTGATCTTGCAAAAGCAGGTTCCAATTTAACCTTTGGTGCAGAGTATGACTTCTTTGGTCGAGAAGACGGTTTTGCCCGATTGCAATCAACCTATGGTATGAAATTCAAGTCGCAAGTGGACATGGATAGCGGACTGAAATATCAGGCAGTTAAATCTGGTAGAGTGGATGCAATTGATATTTTCACTACAGATGGACAGCTTCATGGAGCAAATCTCGTCGTTTTGAAAGATGATAAAAAAATCTATCCTTCTTATCAAGCAGGAACGGTTGTTCGGTCAACAACTCTTAAAAAATACCCTCAATTGAAAAGAGCACTGGCTAAATTAGATGGTATTTTGAACGATAGCAAAATGGCAGAATTGAACCACAAAGTAGAAAATGATAAAGAAGAACCTGCTAAAGTTGCTCATGACTATCTTGTAGAGAAAGGAATTTTGAAGAAATGATTGAATATAAAAATGTCAGCAAATTTTACGGAAACCGCGACATTATCAAACAATTAGACTTAAAAATTGAAGATGGAGCCTTTCTGACGATTGTAGGAACTTCTGGTTCAGGAAAAACGACATTGTTAAAAATGGTAAATGGTTTGGTCAAGCCGAACCAAGGGCAAATCCTTATCAATGGTCAAGATGTTCAAGACACGGATTTGATTGAATTGCGGCGGAAAATTGGTTATTCTATTCAGGGAAATGGCTTGTTTCCGCATTTGACAGTTGCTGAAAATATTGCTTACGTCTTAAATTTGCAAAAGAAAAGTCAAGCAGACATTGACCGGATTGTAGATAAAAAATTAGCTATGCTAGGCTTGGAAAATGATTTGAAAAATCGTTATCCGTCTGCTCTTTCTGGTGGACAGGCTCAACGAGTGGGGATTGCACGTGCATTAGCTGCAACTCCTAATATTTTGCTAATGGATGAGCCTTTTGGAGCAGTGGATGCTATTACGCGCTATCAACTGCAGCATGAGTTGAAATCCTTGCATGAAGAAACAGGAATTACCGTTATTTTTATCACGCATGATATAGCAGAGGCACTAAAATTAGGCACTAAAATCTTGGTGTTAGATATGGGAGAAATTCAGCAATATGGCACGCCAGAAGAAATCAAACAACAGCCAGCTAATGAATTTGTAAGAAAATTGCTCGAATTAGCTAGTTAAAATCTATGTTTGCGAATAGGGAATAGGAGGTTTAACTAATGAGAAATAAAATGAAAGCAATGGTGATTTATGAGCCAGGCGGTCCAGAGAAATTTGTTCTAGAAGAACGAGCTATCCCATCTGTAAAAGAAGGATGGACCTTAGTCAAAATCAAAGGTTTTGGTATCAATCATTCAGAAATTTTTACTCGGAAAGGTTTATCTCCAACTGTTCAATTCCCTCGTATTTTAGGAATTGAGTGTGTAGGACAAGTAGTTGAAACGACAAGGAGAGATTTGCAGGAAGGGCAAAAAATTGTTTCTATTATGGGCGAAATGGGACGTGCGTATGACGGTTCTTATGCTGAATATGTATTACTTCCAAATGAGCAGATTTACCCTGTAGACAGTCAATTATCTTGGGAGGAATTAGCAGCAGTACCAGAGACCTACTATACTGCTTTTGGCTCCTTCAAAAATATGCAGATAAAAGAGGGAGACTCAATCTTAGTCCGAGCTGCAACGAGTGGTGTTGGGTTAGCCTTTTTAAAGTTAGTAAAAGCACAATTCCCACAGAATCGTGTAGTTGGTTCAGTTCGTTCTCTTGCTAAAAAAGACTTGCTTCAACAGCAAGGCTTTGATGAAATTATTTTAGATGAAAGAGGAGTTTTGCAAACTGAGGAAAAGTTTGATAAAATTCTTGAATTAGTCGGTTCGGCTACTCTAAAAAATTCATTTGACCATATTCAAAGTGCAGGAATTATCTGTAACACTGGTCAATTAGGTGGCAAATGGTATGCAGAGGAGTTTGATCCAATCGTAGAAATAAGAAACAATAGTTATTTGACTAGTTTTTATTCAGGAAATGTGCATCAGCAGCTTATTGATGAACTTTTTAGCTATATTGATGCTTATAAAATCAATGTATCTCCTCAACGAATCTTTTCGTTAGAGCAAATCCCAGCAGCCCATTCTTATATCGAAAGTCAAGCGGGATTTGGTAAAGTGGTTGTACTAAATAATTAACTATAAAAAAATTAAAAGTATGCAATTGCATGCTTTTTTGAATTGACAGATAGTATATCTACGCCTATAATGAAAATTAGTAAATTCTATAAATGAGGCGATACAGATGAAAAAAAGGATTGGCATTTTATTGTTAGCGAGTTTGTTTCTTTTGACAGCTTGTGGAGGAAAGAAAACAAATGTGGAAACGAAACAAGAAGGAAAAGCTGTATCTGCAAAAGTTAGATCCTCTGAGCAAACAAAGAAAAAAACAAAAGTTCATTATAATGGTTCTTACTATAGTGTAAAAGGGAAATACGATGAGATTGTTATCGCAAATAAACATTATCCATTATCTTCAGATTATAACCCCGGTGAAAATCCTACTGCTAAAGCAAAATTGCTGGAATTGATTGCTGCCATGCAAGGTGAGGGTTATCCTATCAGTCATCAATATAGCGGTTTTCGTAGCTATCAAATGCAAGTGACACTTTATCAAAATTATGTTAATAAAGATGGAAAAGAAGCAGCGGATCGGTATTCTGCTCGGCCTGGCTATAGTGAACACCAAACAGGCTTAGCTTTTGACTTGATTGGCACCGACGGAAATCTAGTGACAGAAAAAAAGGCTAGTCAATGGCTTTTGAAACATGCAGCCGAATATGGATTTGTTGTGCGTTATCTAAATGGAAAAGAGAATGAAACTGGATATATGCCAGAGCAATGGCATCTTCGTTATGTTGGAAAAGAAGCAAAAGCGATTGCAGATTCAGGACTATCTTTAGAAGAATATTACGGTTTTACTGGGGGAGGTTATAAGGATTAAAACGGTTCAGCATTAGAAGAGTACAATAAGAAATGGTAGATAGGAGAAGAAAGAATAGTTCCTAAACACAAAGCTGATGCTTTGGCGATTGTTGTCTGTCTAGGAGGAAAGATTGATTTTACAGCATCTGGAGAAATAGTCCAACTTGTTCCCAGAAATTTTTTAATCATGGGCTCCAATGAGCCTCATAGTTTATAGGGTTTCAAGGATAGCCATATATTGATTATTCAACAATTAAAATACTGAATGCGAAGAAAGAGTAAAAACTTGGAAATCATAATGTAGTGGATTCCAAGTTTTTTGATTGTACTAAAAAACCTTTCCCAAAATGGAAAAGGCTTTGTATCAACGTTTTTAAGCAATAAATGCGGTTGATTATTTGAGACCGTATTTTTTGTTGAAACGATCCACACGTCCGTCTGCTTGAGTGAATTTTTGGCGTCCAGTATAGAATGGATGTGAATCTGATGAAATTTCCACACGGATTAGTGGATAGGTATTTCCATCTTCCCATTCAACAGTTTCGCTAGAATACTTAGTAGAACCACTAAGGAATTTGTAGCCAGTTGAAGTATCCATAAAGACAACAGGACGGTATTCAGGATGAATATCTTTTCTCATTTTTAAAAATTTCCTTTCTGCCATGGTCTCTCTGCGAGCCATAGATTCGTTACTTTGATAGTTTACCAAATTCTAGCGGATTTGACAAGTCTTTTCTACCAAATTATTTCCTTTTTGCCAATTCTTTCAATTCTTGATAAACTTCTTCGATTTCTTCTTTGGAGTAAGCATTGGCACCACTGGCAAGAGGATGACCGCCTCCGTCGTGTTTTTTAGCTACTTCATTAATCGGGATAAATTTACTCCGCAACCGAACGCGATAATTGCCATTTTCTTGCTCAACAAAAATTCCCCATAATTCAACGCTGTCAATACGCCCCGGAGCTGAAACGATAGCAGAAGTGTCAGCATCTGTTAAATGATTGGCTTTGAGAAGTTCCTGAGTTAAAATGACACGAGCTGCACCATTTTCATCGACTTCTAAATGGTCATAAACATAGCCTTGAAGTTTAGCGATTTGATAGCTGAAAGAGTCCATTTTTCGAGCCAAAGCAGCAAAATCAAAGGGATACTCGCGAAGTTTACTTGCGACAGCCATTGTGCGGGCAGTTGTGGCAGGATATAGGAAGCGTCCTGTATCACCGACAATTCCAGCATAAAGCAATTTAGCAGAATAATCATCTAGTTTCAGTTTGTTTTCCAATGCAAAGAGAGCAATTAACTCACTAGCACTACTAGAGCTAGTATCCACCCAAGAAATGTCTCCGTAAATGTCATCGTTTGGATGATGATCGATTTTGATGAGAAAATCTCCTTTGTTGTACCGTTCGTCATCAATCCGAGCAGTATTTGCTGTATCACAAACAATCACTAAAGCATGTTTGTAATCATCGTCTGAAACATCATCCATTTTGGCCAGCCAAGCAAGAGTAGGTTCAGTCTTTCCCGCTGCTTTAATCTTTTTCTCAGGAAAATTGACTTGAAGTAATTTTTTTAAACCGACTTGACTTCCTAATGCATCGGGATCGGGCCGCATGTGACGATGGATGATGATTGTATCATATTCTTTAATTTTATGTAAAATTTGCTTGAAAATTTCCATATTCTAACCTCCACTCTACCTTCTATTTATTGTATCATAAGGTAGCTATTTTAAAAAGTAAAAGTGAGGAGCAACCAACCTTCAAGAGATTTCAAGTGCAACTATTTGTTCAATATGTTATAATAAATTGATAGAATTTTTTGGAGGAAATTATGGCGTTAGCAAAAATTGTATTTGCGAGTATGACAGGAAATACAGAAGAAATTGCAGATATTGTAGCTGATAAATTAAAAGAACTTGGTTTAGAAGTAGATATTGATGAATGCACAACGGTTGATGCAGAAGAATTTCTAGAAGCAGATATTGCAATCATTGCTTCTTACACATATGGTGACGGCGAGTTGCCTGATGAAATTGTTGATTTTTATGAAGATTTAGCTAGTCTTGACTTGACCGGAAAGATTTATGGTGTTGTCGGATCGGGCGATACATTCTATGATGAGTTTTGTAAGGCCGTAGATGACTTTGATCGTGCTTTTGCGGCAACAGGTGCTGAAAAAGGTGCTGAAAATGTCAAAGTCGATCTATCAGCAGAAGATGAAGATATTGAAAATCTGGAGAAATTCGCTGAAACATTAGCCGAAAAAGTACGGTAATCATGTAAGAAGGCTGGGAAATTTTCCTAGTCTTTTTTAGCTTAATTTATTATATTTTAGGCATATATTCTGACATTTCTAATATAGAATAGTATAATAAGAGAAGATAATTTGTATCAATGGGAGGAATGAGATGACGAAAGTACGAGATTATGCTTTTGGATTTCATGACGATGTGAAGCCTTTGTTCTCGACTGGTAAGGGTCTGACAGAAGAGGTTGTTCGTGAAATTTCTGAAATTAAAAATGAACCGCAATGGATGCTGGATTATCGTTTGCGTTCTTTAGAATTGTTCCATAAGTTGCCCATGCCTGATTTTGGACCAGATTTATCCGGCATACGATTTGATGATATTATCTATTATCAAAAATTAAGTGGAGATCGGGCTAGAAGTTGGGATGAAGTGCCAGATGAAATAAAGAAAACCTTTGAGCGTTTGGGTATTCCTGAAGCAGAGCGCCAATTTTTGTCAGGAGCTGTTGCTCAATATGAATCTGAGGTAGTCTATCATAACATGAAAGAAGAATTTGCCAAGCAAGGCATTATCTTTACCGATACCGACACGGCAGTACAAGAATATCCGGATTTGGTGAAAAAATACTTTGGCACAGTCATTTCTAATGCAGAGCATAAGTTTTCCGCTTTAAACAGTGCAGTTTGGTCGGGTGGGACCTTTATCTATGTGCCAAAAAATGTTCAATGTCAGGTGCCGGTTCAGACATACTTTCGTATCAATGGAGAAAATGCTGGTCAATTTGAACGCTCGCTCATTATCGTAGAAGAGGGTGGCTCTATTCAATACATTGAGGGCTGCACAGCGCCGACTTATACGACCAATAGTCTTCATGCTGCAAATGTAGAAATTATTGTTAAAAAGGATGCTTTCTTCCGCTATACAACGATTCAAAATTGGTCGGACAATGTTTATAATCTGGTGACCGAGCGTGGAACGGTTGAAGAAGGCGGTACTCTGGAATGGATTGACGGAAATCTAGGCAGCAAGGTTAATATGAAATATCCTTGTAGCATTCTTAATGGTCGTAATGCAAGAACTTCGGTCCTTTCTATGTCCTTTGCTAATTATGGTCAGCATTTAGATGCAGGCTGTAAAGTTTATCACAATGCGCCAAAGACTTCTAGCACATTAATTTCTAAATCTGTTGCAAAAGACGGAGGTAAGACAGATTATCGCGGTCAAGTCCGTTTTGGCAAGAATAGTGCTGGTTCAAAGTCTCACATTGAGTGCGACACGATTCTTATGGATGGTGAATCCAGCTCAGATACCATTCCATTTAATGAAATTCACAATTCGAATGTTGCACTGGAACACGAAGCTAAGGTTTCTAAGGTTTCGGAGGATCAGCTTTATTATCTCATGAGCCGTGGCATTAGCGAAGAAGAAGCAACGGCTATGATTATCAATGGTTTCATGGAACCGATCACCAAAGAACTTCCAATGGAATACGCAGTGGAGCTCAACCAACTCATTAACATGAGTATGGAAGGCTCTGTAGGATAAAAATAAAAACAGTCGTAAGGCTGTTTTTTTGTGTTCCTGATTGAAATAAAAAAGCACCGAATCGGTGCGCACTTTTTAAGTTGAGTACGGACAAAGCCTTATTTTAACTTGCTGTGTTGTTTCGAATGATTCCAACATAATTATTATACAATAATTTTCTTTAAATGTAAACGTTTTTTTGTTAAAATAATATTACAATAAAAAAGTTTATTTAAGGAGTTGATTATGAAAAAAACGTATTCAATTGGTCTAGATATAGGTGTGTCATCAGTAGGTTACGCAGTTGTCACTGAAGACCATCGTATCCCTGCCTTTAAATTTAAAGTCTTAGGTAATACAGAAAAAGAAAAAATAAAGAAAAATTTAATTGGGGCTACAACCTTTGTGTCTGCTCAACCAGCTCAAGGAACTCGAATTTTCCGTGTTAATCGCCGTAGAATTGATAGAAGGAATCATAGAATTGCGTATTTACGAGATATTTTTCAAAAAGAGATCGAAAAAGTAGATAAGAATTTTTATCGTAGATTAGATGAAAGCTTTAGAGTTCTTGGTGACAAAAGTGAGGACTTACAGGTAAAACAACCATTTTTTGGTAATAAAGAATTGGAAATCGCCTATCACAAGAAGTATCCTACGATTTACCATTTACGAAAGCACTTAGCAGATGCAGATGTAAATTCTACCGTAGCAGATATTCGTGAAGTTTACATGGCATTATCGCATATTTTAAAGTATAGAGGTCATTTTTTAACGTTAGATAAGATCAATCCTAACCATATCAATATGCAAAGTTCTTGGACTGATTTTATTGAATCTTGTCAAGAAGTTTTCGATTTGGAAATCTCTGATGAATCTAAAACCATAGTAGATATATTTAAGTCCAGTGATAACAGACAAGAAAAAGTTAAAAAAATACTATCCTATTTTCAACAAGAGCTTCTAAAAAAAGACAAGAGTATTTTCAAACAGCTACTACAGCTACTATTTGGATTAAAAACGAAATTTAAAGATTGTTTTGAATTAGAGGATGAACCGGATCTTGATTTCTCTAAAGAAAACTATGATGAAAATCTAGAAAATCTTCTAGGTACATTAGATGAAGACTTTTCCGATGTGTTTGCTAAACTAAAAATTTTACGTAATACTATCCTCCTATCTGGCATGCTTACATACACCGGAGCAACTCATGCTCGCTTTTCTGCTACTATGATTGAGCGATACGAGGAACACCGTAAAGATTTGCAACGTTTCAAAACTTTTGTTAAACAGAATCTATCTGAACAAGATTACTTAGATATTTTTGGTAGAAAAACACCAAATGGGTTTGATGTAGATAAGGAAACAAAGGGATATGTTGGATACATATCCAACAAGATGGTATTGACTAATCCACAGAAACAAAAAACGATACAACAAAATTTTTATGATTATATTAGAGGAAAAATAACTGGTATAGAAGGGGCAGAATATTTTCTTAACAAAATATCAGACGGAACATTTCTTAGAAAACTTCGTACATCTGACAATGGAGCTATTCCTAATCAAATTCACGCTTATGAACTGGAAAAGATTATAGAAAGACAAGGAAAAGATTATCCATTTTTACTTGAAAACAAAGATAAATTACTATCTATTCTGACATTTAGGATTCCTTATTACGTAGGTCCGCTTGCAAAAGGAAATAATAGTCGATTTGCTTGGGTGAAACGAGCTACTACCTCTGATATTTTAGATGATACTGATGAAGATACTAGAAATGGCAGAATACGTCCTTGGAACTATCATAAACTGATAAATATGGATGAAACTAGAGAAGCATTCATCACTAATCTAATAGGAAATGATATTGTTCTCTTGAACGAAAAAGTTTTACCAAAGCGTAGCTTGGTCTATGAAGAAGTCATGCTTCAAAATGAACTAACTCGGGTAAAATATAAAGACAAATATGGGAAAACTCACTTTTTCAACTCAGAGCTGCGACAAGAAATAATCAATAACTTATTAAAAGCTAATAGTAAGCGTGTCAGTTCTGCAATGCTCCTTGATTACTTGGAGAATTATACAAATTTACAAGCGGTTGAAATTGTTTCGGGAATTGAAAAAGGTAAATCCCTTAATTCTACTTTAAAAACATATAATGATTTTAAAACTATTTTTTCAAAGGAACTACTAGATTCTGAAGTCTATCAAAATGAGTTGGAAGAAATTATTAAAGTTATTACCGTTTTTGACGACAAAAAATCTATAAAGGATTATCTTACAAAATATTTTGGGCATCTTAAATTTTTGAATGAAGAGAAAATTAATCAACTCTCGAAATTGCGCTATACAGGCTGGGGACGTTATTCTACTAAGCTATTATTAGGCATTCGTGATGAGGATACAGGTTTTAATTTATTGCAGTTCCTTCGAAATGATGATGAAAATCGTAATTTAACTCAGCTAATATCTGATTGCACCTTATCCTTTGATTCTGCTATCAAGGCCATTCAAACTAAATCAACTGTTGAAGATGATGTATTTGACGAAATTAAAAAGTTGGCTGGTAGTCCAGCTATCAAACGAGGAATTTTGAATAGTATTAAAATCGTTGATGAACTGGTTCAGATTATAGGTTATCCACCCCAAAATATCGTTATTGAGATGGCTCGTGAAAATATGACTACTGAAGAGGGACAAAAAAAGGCTAAAACACGTAAAACTAAATTAGAATCTGCATTAAAAAATATTGAAAATAGTGTACTAGAAAATGGGAAAGTTCCTTACACAGATGAACAATTACAGTCTGAAAAACTATATTTATATTACCTTCAAAATGGGAAAGACATGTATTCTTTAGATAAAACAGGAAGTCCTTCCCCTTTATATAGAGACCAGCTGGATAAGTACGAAGTAGACCATATTATCCCTTATAGTTTTTTACCAATTGATTCAATCGATAATAAAGTATTAACTCATAGGGAAAATAATCAAAGAAAGTTGAATAATATACCGGACAAAGAAACAGTTGCTAATATGAAACCTTTCTGGGAACAACTATATAATAATAAATTAATTTCTCAAACCAAGTATCAAAGATTAACTACTAGCGAACGAACTCCAGATGGTGTTCTGACTGAAAGCATGAAAGCTGGCTTTATTGAACGTCAGTTAGTTGAAACACGACAAATTATAAAGCATGTTGCTCGCATACTAGACGATCGTTTTGCAGAAACCAAAATCGTTACTTTAAAATCCCAACTAGTTACCAATTTTAGAAATATCTTTCATATTGCAAAAATACGTGAGTTGAATGATTATCACCATGCTCACGATGCTTATCTAGCTGTCGTTATAGGACAAACTCTTCTTAAAGCCTATCCCAAATTAGTTCCTGAGCTGATATATGGTCACCATGCTCGCTTTAATCGCCATGAAGAGAATAAAGCAACTATAAGAAAGCATCTCTATTCTAACATCATGAGATTCTTTAATAATCCAGATTCTAAAGTCAGTAAAGATATTTGGGATTGTAATAGGGATTTGCCAGTCATAAAGGATGTTATCTACAATTCTCAAATCAACTTTGTTAAACGAACGATGATTAAAAAAGGAGCATTTTATAAACAGAATATTATACCTAAAGATAGTTCTGTCACTGTTGATAAACGTTTTCCAATAAAAAACAAAAAATATTTAAATCCAAAACTTTATGGTGGTTACTATGAACGTAATTCAGCATTAGCGGTTTTTGTAATTGGGCAAAAATTCAATAAGAATAATAAATTAAAAGTCGTTAAGGAATTCTACGATATTAATATTATTGATTATCCAAAGTTTAATACTGACCCAATGAGTTTTTTTAATGATGATTCCGAAAATGGTTTTCTTACAAAGAATAATTTACACAGTGTTCAAGCATTTTATAAAATACCTAAATATTCACTCATTCAAAAAATTGATGGAACTAGAATGCTTTTTGAAAGTACAACCAATTTTCATAAGGCCACTCAGTTTAAGTTAACCGAGACACAAAATGAGCTGTTCTTTCATATGAAACGCCTTTTGACCAAATCGAATTTTATGGATTTAAAATCAGAAAAATCTATAAAAGAAAGTCAAGATTATATAATGAGTCATGTGTATGAATTTGATAACATAGTCAATAGTCTTTTTGGATACGCTGAAAAACAGTTAGGTAGCAAAACACTATTTACCCAGGCTAAAGAAGTATACAGACTAAGAAAATATTCCGATTTTAATTTAAGTGAAAAAACTATCCGATATTACTATGATAATTTCTTGAGACTCTTTTCTTTGACAAAAAGTGGTACTAGTAGTGGCTATGTAGTAGGTCTATTTGAAGCTCCTAAATTACGAAATGTTGATTATAAAGCATCGAAAAATGAAAGTAACGCAACCCTCATCCACCAATCCATCACCGGTCTTTACGAAACGCGGATTGATCTCAGTAAGTTAGGAGGAGACTAATGGGCTGGCGGACAGTAGTTGTTAATACACATTCAAAACTTTCCTATAAAAACAATCATTTGATTTTTAAAGATGCCTATCGGACAGAACTCATCCATCTGTCCGAGGTGGATATCTTATTGCTTGAGACAACGGATATTGTTTTATCTACCATGCTGATAAAACGCTTGGTAGATGAAAATATTTTAGTCATTTTTTGTGATGATAAACGTCTGCCAGTAGCTATGCTCATGCCTTACTATGCGCGTCACGATTCCAGCCTGCAACTGAATAATCAGATTTCTTGGGCAGAGGAGGTAAAATGTGATGTTTGGACAAGAATCATCGCTCAAAAGATTTTGAATCAGTCATGTTATTTAGGAGAATGTTCTTATTTTGAAAAAGCTCAATCTATTATGGATTTGTATCATGGATTAGAGCCTTTTGATCCGAGTAATCGAGAGGGTCATTCTGCGCGGATTTACTTTAACACTTTATTTGGTAATGACTTTTCGAGGGAACAGGATAATGACATTAATGCAGGGCTGGACTATGGCTATGCTTTAATTTTAAGTATGTTTGCTCGAGAGGTGGTTGTATGTGGCTGTATGACACAATTTGGTCTCAAGCATGCCAATCAATTCAATCATTTTAACTTTGCTAGTGATATTATGGAGCCTTTTCGTCCAATCGTTGACCGTATTGTTTATGAAAATCGAAATAATTCTTTTGTTAAAATAAAACGTGAGCTATTCAGTATGTTTTCAGACACCTATCTCTATAATAATAAGGAAATGTATTTGACAAATATTGTCAGCGATTATACCAAAAAGGTAATCAAGGCGCTGAATAATGATGGGAAAGGAGTTCCTGAGTTTAGGATATGAGTTACCGATATATGCGAATGATTTTAATGTTTGATATGCCAACTGATACTGCTGAGGAACGCAAAGCTTATCGTAAATTTCGAAAATTTTTACTGAGCGAAGGTTTCATCATGCATCAGTTTTCAGTATACAGCAAGCTGCTTTTGAATAACTCTGCCAATACAGCCATGATTGCCCGCTTGAAAGAGAATAATCCAAAGAAAGGCAATATCACCTTGTTGACCGTGACTGAAAAGCAGTTTGCCCGTATGATTTACCTGAATGGTGAGTGTGATACTAGCATTGCTAATTCGGATTCTCGTCTTGTGTTTTTAGGGGAGGGATTTGATGCTGAAGATTAATTTTCCTATTCTGGATGAGCCGCTTGAAATCAAAGGCTCTACCTTTTTAGTTTTAGAAGAGCAAAAGGTTTTTTCAAATATGGTAAGGTATCTTTATCAGTATTCAGAAGATAGCGAATTGAAAATTTTTGACTCTAAACTAAAATCTTTGAAAGAATCTGAATTATTACTGATTACAGACGTTTTGGGATACAATATTAATTCTCCTGCGATGTTAAAACTGATTCATGCAGATTTGGAGGAACAACTAAACGAGAAACCAGAAGTCAAGTCCATGTTGGATAAATTAGCTGCGACTATTACGGAGCTGATTGCCTTTGAGTGCTTAGAAAATGAATTGGATTTGGAATATGATGAGATTACGATATTAGAACTAATTGATGCTTTGGGAGTCAAGATTGAAACGGCTAGTGATACTGTGTTTGATAAAAGTTTAGAAATTATTCAATTTTTTAAATATTTATCGAAAAAGAAGTTGCTGATTTTTGTGAATGTATCGGCTTACTTTTCTAAAGATGAATTGGTCAAATTAATCGAATATATTGAATTAAATAATATCAATGTTTTGTTCATAGAGCCAAGGAAAGTTTATCAATTTCCACAATATGTCTTGGATCAAGACTATTTTTTAAACTGCGAAAATATGGTATAATAAAAGAAATAGAGAATCATTCGAGCTGAAGTCTAGCTGGGATGAATGGCGTGATTACGAAATTTCGAGATAAAAATTGGTCCACGAGGTTTTAGAGCTGTGCTGTTTCGAATGGTTCCAAAACTCCGATTCCTGTTTTAGTCAATTCAGCATCGTTTTAGAGCTGTGCTGTTTCGAATGGTTCCAAAACAAACAAGCTGCTAAAGTACAATTCTTTGTCGTTTTAGAGCTGTGCTGTTTCGAATGGTTCCA
>NZ_KV815682.1:45046-45268 GCF_001814295.1 Streptococcus sp. HMSC067A03
TTAGAGCTGTGCTGTTTCGAATGGTTCCAAAACTTGTTAAATGAATAACTTGACCATCGTCATGTTTTAGAGCTGTGCTGTTTCGAATGGTTCCAAAACTCCGATTCCTGTTTTAGTCAATTCAGCATCGTTTTAGAGCTGTGCTGTTTCGAATGGTTCCAAAACATATTATGTGGTTATGTAAACAAAAAAAGAGTTTTAGAGCTGTGCTGTTTCGAATGG
>NZ_KV815682.1:45368-45593 GCF_001814295.1 Streptococcus sp. HMSC067A03
TAGAGCTGTGCTGTTTCGAATGGTTCCAAAACATGGAAATTTTTAAAAATTTCCGCTCTAAAGTTTTAGAGCTGTGCTGTTTCGAATGGTTCCAAAACAGCCAACAAATGTATTATTTATTAGTACTTGTTTTAGAGCTGTGCTGTTTCGAATGGTTCCAAAACCAATCCCAAAATCGCTTGGGCGGTTTCAAAGTTTTAGAGCTGTGCTGTTTCGAATGGTTCC
>NZ_KV815682.1:45693-45917 GCF_001814295.1 Streptococcus sp. HMSC067A03
GAGCTGTGCTGTTTCGAATGGTTCCAAAACAACTATCAGCTGTCGTCAGATTGTGAATTGGTTTTAGAGCTGTGCTGTTTCGAATGGTTCCAAAACTCCGATTCCTGTTTTAGTCAATTCAGCATCGTTTTAGAGCTGTGCTGTTTCGAATGGTTCCAAAACGATAATACTTTCTTCTGTATCAAATTTATTGTTTTAGAGCTGTGCTGTTTCGAATGGTTCCA
>NZ_KV815682.1:46017-46374 GCF_001814295.1 Streptococcus sp. HMSC067A03
AGAGCTGTGCTGTTTCGAATGGTTCCAAAACTGTGCACTTTTCATCGGTGCACCACCTTTCGTTTTAGAGCTGTGCTGTTTCGAATGGTTCCAAAACTGTTTTTAGCGGCTGCTATAACAATCAATGGTTTTAGAGCTGTGCTGTTTCGAATGGTTCCAAAACCAAGAACAAGGTTGATTTTCAGGAATACACGTTTTAGAGCTGTGCTGTTTCGAATGGTTCCAAAACTGTTTTTAGCGGCTGCTATAACAATCAATGGTTTTAGAGCTGTGCTGTTTCGAATGGTTCCAAAACTGAGCTATTGGGAAAGTATACCCCCTCTTTGTTTTAGAGCTGTGCTGTTTCGAATGGTTCCA
>NZ_KV815682.1:46474-46763 GCF_001814295.1 Streptococcus sp. HMSC067A03
GAGCTGTGCTGTTTCGAATGGTTCCAAAACAACACCAAGATTCATCCGACCAGAATTGAGTTTTAGAGCTGTGCTGTTTCGAATGGTTCCAAAACTGTTTTTAGCGGCTGCTATAACAATCAATGGTTTTAGAGCTGTGCTGTTTCGAATGGTTCCAAAACATCATCCTGTTTAACATGGTGGCAAAACATGTTTTAGAGCTGTGCTGTTTCGAATGGTTCCAAAACTGCTTGTAGCGTTTATAACGCGAGTATGACGTTTTAGAGCTGTGCTGTTTCGAATGGTTCCA
>NZ_KV815682.1:46863-234879 GCF_001814295.1 Streptococcus sp. HMSC067A03
TTAGAGCTGTGCTGTTTCGAATGGTTCCAAAACGTGGCGGAAGCATTGGAAGTTTAGCTACAAGTTTTAGAGCTGTGCTGTTTCGAATGGTTCCAAAACTGACCTATTCTTTTCTTCCAAATTCCCAAAAATTCAGACACAAACCATCTGATTGTAAAGCTTGCAAATTTTTTTAATCGTGCTATAATATTTCTTAGAGACATACCGCTGGTTGGAATTTTTTAGAGAACGCGTGGGGCTGGAAAACGTGTAGAGGAAGGCAGTTGGGACTACTCTAAAGTAACTTTTATGCAAACATAAAACGGTGGCTACGTTAAAGCCAGTCTGAGGTGTAGGTCTTTTTGATATGCACGAATGAAGGTGGAACCACGTTGCGACGTCCTTTTATGGATGCCGCTTTTTATTTTGTCAGAAGGAGGAAGAATTATGCTTTATATGATTGGCGGATCGCCTTGCAGCGGGAAGTCAACAATTGCTTCACTTCTTGCTAGACAGTATCAGCTGCTTCATATCAAGCTGGATGATTTGGTAGACGAGATGATGAGTCAAGCAAGTGTAGACTCACGGCCGATTTGCCTTCTTAGACAGGACAGAAATCCGGAACAAATCTGGATGAGAAATCCAGAAGAGATGGCAGATGAAGAATGGCGCTTTTATGAAGAGATTTTTCCTTATGTAAAATCTTACTTGATAAAAAATCAAGATAGACCACTCTTGTTGGAGGGGGCAGGACTTTTGCCTCACTTGGTAAAGGAGCTTGAATGGCCAGCGTCTTCCTATCTATGCTTGACTCCGACAGCTGATTTTCAGAAAAAGCATTATAAACAGAGAGAATGGGTTCCTTATGTCTTAGAGGGAACAACCAATCCTGAGCAAGCTTTTGAAAACTGGATGCAGCGAGACATTCTTTTTGCCCAAATGGTTCGGAAGGAAGCGATGAAATTAGGCTATCCTAGCCTCATAGCAGATGGTAGTCAATCAGAAAAGCAGACTGTGGAAGAGGTTGCTCGGCTCTTAAAATTGTCCAATATAAACAGAATAGATACTAAAGGAGAAAATTATGATTAAGATTACTTTCCCAGATGGCGCTGTGCGTGAATTCGAATCTGGCGTAACAACTTTTGAAATTGCTCAATCTATTAGCAATTCTCTTGCTAAGAAAGCCTTGGCTGGTAAATTCAACGGCAAACTCATCGATACCACTCGTGCCATTACAGAAGATGGATCAATCGAGATTGTGACACCTGACCACGAAGACGCTTTGGATATCTTGCGTCACTCTGCCGCTCACTTGTTTGCGCAAGCTACTCGTCGTCTCTTCCCAGAGATTCACTTAGGGGTTGGTCCTGCTATTCAGGACGGTTTCTACTACGATACGGACAATACAGCTGGTCAAATCTCTAACGAAGATCTGCCTCGTATCGAAGAAGAAATGAAGAAGATTGTCAAGGAAAATTTCCCGTCAATCCGCGAAGAAGTGACAAAGGATGAAGCACGAGAAATTTTCAAAAACGATCCTTACAAGTTAGAATTGATTGAGGAGCATTCAGAAGACGAAGGAGGTCTTACAATTTACCGTCAAGGTGAATATGTGGATCTCTGCCGTGGACCTCATGTACCGTCAACTGGGCGTATTCAAATTTTCCATTTGCTCAATGTAGCAGGTGCTTACTGGCGTGGGAACAGTGACAATGCTATGATGCAACGGATTTATGGAACAGCTTGGTTTGATAAGAAAGACCTAAAAAACTATCTTCAAATGCGTGAAGAAGCCAAGGAACGTGATCACCGTAAGCTCGGTAAAGAGCTTGATCTTTTCATGATTTCTCCTGAGGTTGGGCAAGGTCTTCCATTTTGGCTTCCAGATGGTGCGACTATTCGTCGTATCGTAGAACGCTATATTACAGACCGTGAAGTCAATGATGGTTACCAACATGTATATACACCACCACTTGCAAGTGTAGAATTATATAAAACTTCTGGTCACTGGGAACATTACCAAGAAGATATGTTTCCACCGATGGATATGGGAGATGGTGAACAATTTGTTCTTCGTCCGATGAATTGCCCACACCATATTGAGGTTTATAAAAACCATGTTCATTCTTATCGTGAGTTACCTATTCGTATTGCGGAACTTGGTATGATGCATCGCTTTGAAAAATCAGGTGCACTTTCAGGACTCCAACGTGTTCGTGAAATGACCCTAAACGATTCTCACTTATTTGTCATGCCAGAGCAAATTCAAGAAGAATTTAAACATGTGCTGGATTTGATGATTGACGTTTACAAAGACTTCAATATTACAGACTATCGTTTCCGTCTGTCTTATCGTGATCCGAATGACAAACATAAATATTTTGATAATGATGAAATGTGGGAAAATGCTCAACGCATGCTAAAAGGAGCAATGGATGATTTAGGTTTGGACTATTTTGAGGCAGAAGGCGAAGCTGCTTTCTACGGTCCTAAGTTGGATGTTCAAGTAAAAACAGCTCTTGGAAATGAAGAAACTCTTTCCACTATTCAATTGGACTTCTTGCTACCAGAACGTTTTGATCTTCATTATATCGGAGCAGACGGTGAAGAGCATCGTCCAGTCATGATTCACCGTGGTATTGTGTCTACGATGGAACGCTTTATTGCTTACTTGATTGAAACTTACAAAGGTGCGTTCCCAACTTGGCTGGCACCTCATCAAGTGACGGTCATTCCAATTTCTAATGAAGCGCATGCTGATTACGCTTGGAAAGTAGCGAAAGAACTGCGCAATCGTGGTGTCCGTGTGGATGTCGATGAACGCAATGAAAAAATGCAATACAAGATTCGTCAAAGTCAAACTCATAAAGTTCCTTATCAATTGATTGTAGGGGACAAGGAACAAGCAGATGGTACGGTGAATGTCCGTCGTTATGGCAGCAAACAAACGCATACAGAAACACTTGCAGAATTTGTAGACCATATTTTGGCTGATATTGCTAGAAAATCACGCATAGATGATAAGGATAACTAAGCTAAAAAGTAGATGATAGGTTGCAATGATGACACGACTGGTTATAAAGATATGCAATAGAACATCATAGCCTGTATGCTGTCGTCTCATTTTACAACCTTTCAATTTCTGAGCTTTAGAAAAAATGTATATCAAAAACTCTATTTCTAATTGAGGAAATCCCTTTTATAGAAATAGAGTTTTTTAGTTTACAATCGCCAAGCATCGTAATCAAAGGTTTGTAAAATCATATTCGTCATTTCTTCAGGCGTTTCTTTAGTGCCGCTTGAAATCCAGAGTGAGATAATGCCCTCTATGCTAGATAGAAAAACTTCAAGTGCATATTTTTCAGAAATGGGGAAATTTTCTTTTAAAAAGTGTTCGGTTTGAACTTTGTGCTGATCGTTCGTTAAAATACTAAGCATAAATTCACGGATTGTTTCACGGAAATTGAGGTAATGACTTTGAGAAACAGCATAAATTAGGTCATGGTTTTGTTGGAGATAGCTTAGATTGGTAATGATTAGGTCATGTGTGTTTGTAGTTTCTTCAAAATTTTTACGTAATTGGGAAATAATTTCTTCTTTTAGTGTTTCAATTAGGTCGAATTTATCAAGATAATGAAGGTAGAAAGTTCCACGGTTGATACCTGCTCGTTGACAGAGTTTACTAACGGAAATTGTTTCAAATTTTTCTTCTAACAAGAGCTGAATGAGGGCTTCTCTGATATGCTGCTTGGTTGCTGTTTGTCGATTTTGTACCATAATACTCCTTAAATGAACACTCTGTTGATAATTGATGATTGCCTTTATGTTAAGTCTATTTTATAATAAAGATAGGATTCAATCAACAGCTTGTTTATTTAATTGGACATGGAAACTGAAAGAGGAAAAGGCGATGGCTTATATTGAAATGAAGCATAGTTACAAACGATATCAAATGGGAGACACAGAAATCATTGCTAACAATGACATCTCTTTTGAGATTGAAAAAGGTGAGCTAGTCATCATTCTTGGAGCTTCAGGCGCTGGAAAATCAACGATTTTGAATATTCTTGGTGGAATGGATAGCAATGACGAGGGAGATGTCCTGATTGATGGGCAAAATATAGCACATTACAACGCTCACCAGTTGACGGACTATCGGAGAAATGATGTTGGTTTTGTATTTCAATTTTATAATTTAGTTCCTAATCTGACGGCGCTAGAGAATGTTGAGCTGGCTTCAGAAATTGTTCAAGATGCACAGGATGCAGCAGAAGCGCTAGCAGCAGTTGGCTTGGAAAATCGTCTCAATAATTTTCCTACTCAATTATCTGGTGGCGAGCAGCAACGTGTTTCCATTGCGCGTGCCGTGGCAAAAAATCCTAAAATTTTGCTTTGTGATGAACCAACAGGCGCGCTGGATTATAAAACAGGTAAGCATGTGTTGCAAATCCTTCAAGATATGTCACGTAAACAAGGTGCGACAGTGATTATTGTGACCCACAATAGTGCCTTAGCTCCGATTGCAGACCGTGTGATTCATATGCATGACGCACGGATACAATCCGTCACTTTGAATGAACATCCTCAAGATATTGCAAGTCTAGAGTATTAGTGAGGAGTGGTGATATGAAAAAATCCATTCTAAATAAGGACATCAGGCTCTCTTTTCGTCAGTCCAAAGGACGCTTTCTGTCTATTATGTTTTTAATGATGTTAGGTTCTTTTGCGTTAGTAGGACTGAAAGCAGCCAGTCCAGACATTGAAAATTCAGCCAATCGTTATCTTTCGCAGATGAAAATGATGGATGTGGCAGTGATGTCAGACTATGGTATCAGCAAAGCTGATCAAAAAGAACTGAATGCAATTCCAAATACATATGTGGAATATGGCTATTTTACGGATACGGTGATTGGGGACAGCTCTGCGTCTGTCCGCGTTTTCTCCAAAACAGATAAAATATCCCAATTTAAACTGGTTTCAGGTTATTTTCCAACCAAGGAAGACCAAGTTGCTCTGGCTAGTTTTTGTCAAAGGAAATATAAGATTGGTGATAGCATTACTTTAAACGAGGAAGGGACCAATGAGTATGCTTTGAAACGACATACCTTTACAGTGACAGGATTTGTCAATTCAAGTGAATTGGCTTCAACTATTTCTCTTGGCAGTTCTAACTCAGGGAGTGGTACCTTGTCTGCTTATGCAGTTGTGACGCCCAAAACGTTTCAAAGTTCAGTCTATACGGTCGCTCGTTTGAGATATAACAATTTAAAAACACTCAACTCCTTTGGGGATTCCTATCGAAAAAAGGTAAAACAGCATGAAGATGAGTTAGAAAAGCTACTAGCTGATAATGGAAAAAAACGTTTATCAGAGATAAAAGCCCAAGCACAGACAAAAATTGCGGACGGAGAAGCAAAAATTCAAACTTCTCAACAAGCATTGGCAGATGCCCAGCAGCAACTAAGGAATGCGCAGGATCAAATTGATCAAAAAAGAGCAGATTTAGAGGTTGCTCAAGGTCAACTAACTGAAAAAGAAAGCTTGCTTGCACAGGGCGCAGCTCAAATTGCACAGGCTGAACAAATTTTAGCAAGCTCGAAAGCAAAATTGGATACAGCCGCTGCTCAACTTTCTTCAGGTTGGGCACAATTGAACCAAATGAAAGCCCAATTAGATCAGGCAGCTAGTCAGTTGTCTGCTGCAAAAGAAAATGGAACAAATACTCAAGCTACATTAGCCATAGCGCAGGCGGAATTGGAAAAAGGTCAAGTTCAATTAGCAGCAGCTAAAGCGAATTTGCAGAAAAAAATGACCGCGCTTCAAGCACAAGGAATTGATCCAGCAACAGTGCCTGAAATTGTGGCAGCACAAACTCAACTAGCACAAGAAGAAGCGAAATTAAATCTTGCTCGTGCAGAATTAGAGAAAAAGCAGGCTGAATTTCAAGCTGGATTGTCACAGTACCAAAGCCAAGAAACGGTTTATCAAACGGGACTTGCCCAATACCAATCTGTTGTCGTGACATTGCGTGCGAAACAAGCTGAATATGACGCAGGCTTGGCTCAATATCAAAGTGGTCAGGCAACCTTAAGAGATAAGCAAGCCAAGTACCAAGCAGGCCAGGCCCAATTGGCGCAGGCAAAACAACAAATTGCAGATGGTCAGACGCAATTAAACCAAGCTCAGGCAACATTGAACGATAAAAAAACTGAATATGCGAAGCAAAAGAAAGATGCTGGAACAAAAATAAAAAATGGTCAAGCGGACATTCAAAAGGCAAAAGATGAAGTAGCGGGTTTGTCTGTGCCAACCTACCGTGTGTATACACGCCGTACATTTCCGGGAGCGGACGAGTACACAACAACTGGCAATCGTGCTTATGGCATCTCAGCCGTAGGGAATGCTTTTCCGATTGTACTGTATCTGGTAGCGGCCCTTGTAACAGTCACAACGATGACACGTTTTGTCAGCGAAGAACGCACAAATGCTGGCGTTTTAAAAGCCTTAGGTTATCGGAACCAAGATGTCGTTAAAAAATTTGCCGTCTATGGCTTGGTTTCAAGTTTAATCGGTTCAGTAATTGGAATTTTAGCGGGGACTTATTTCTTACCTTATATTTTAGGGAAAACTATTTTTAAGACATCAACTTATCCAGCTTTGCGATTAGACTTTTATTGGGAAATTAGTCTCATTGCTCTTTTATGCTCGGTCTTGTGTGGCGTCGCACCAGCCCTCTATATTGCACATAAAGAATTGAAAGAAAAGCCGTCTCAATTATTGTTACCTAAGGCACCTAATAAAGGCTCTAAGATCTTGCTAGAGCGGATTGGTTTTATTTGGCATCGCCTTAGTTTTGCGCAAAAAGTAACAGCTCGAAATATCTTTCGCTACAAGCAAAGAATGCTGATGACTATTTTTGGTGTGGCAGGCTCCGTCGCCCTTTTATTTGCTGGTCTCGGTTTGTCATCTTCTATGGCAGGTATAGGAAATCGTCAGTATGGAGAAATTATCAAATATGATGCTGTCATTTCGCAAAAACATTATCTCAAATCTGATGAGCAAGCAGCAATCAGTCAGTTATTGGCAGATAAAAAAATAGCCAAGAAACACGGTATCTATCAGGAAGGATTTACCAAAAAAATTCAAGGAGCAAAAGATGAACAATCTCTCGCGTTATTTGTAACAACAGGCAAGAATTTTCATCATTTCATGGAGCTTAATGAGAGTCGAAGCAAATCGAAATTGATGTTGTCTTCGCATGGAGCGGTCATTTCTCAGAAATTAGCAACCATTATGCATGTTTCTGTTGGGGATACTTTTGAGGTGACTTCTGATGAGGGGAGACGCTATAAAATCAAAGTTTCTGCTATCGCTGAAATGTATGCAGGGCATTTTATCTTTATGAATCAGGACTATTATCAAACAGTATTTGATCGCAAGTTCCAAGAAAATGCTTATCTGATAAAATTGAAAGATTCCTCTAGTAAAAATATACAAGATACTGCAGCAGCATTCATGAAATTAACAGGTGTACGAGCAGTTGTACAAAATACGGGGATTTTGGAACAAATTGATGTTATTGTCAAGTCTCTTGGCTTTGTGATGCAGATTTTAACTGTTGCCTCTATTTTACTAGCCATTGTAATTCTTTATAACTTGATGAACATCAATGTTGCGGAGCGGATTCGAGAATTATCAACGATTAAAGTATTGGGGTTCCATAATAAGGAAGTCACACTTTATATTTATCGAGAGACCATTCTTTTGTCTATTATTGGCATTATTGTAGGCTTGTTTTTAGGAGATATTTTACATCGTTCTCTTTTAGAGACAATTGCTCCGGATGCCTTTCTGCTCAACCCGACAGTATCGGTGTTTGTCTATCTTGTACCAGTCTTTTCTATCATCATGATTTTGATTGTCTTAGGATTTATGGTCAATGCAATATTGAGACGTATTGATATGTTGGAAGCGTTGAAGTCAGTAGATTGATGAGTCAGTAAAACTTTCACTCAAACTTGGGAGTGGAAGTTTTTTCTTGGTTTGTTATAATATTTCTATAAAGGACACGTAAAATGAGACGATGAAACGAAAAATTGCTTTATTATCAGATATTCATGGAAATGTAACGGCATTAGAAGCTGTTTTAGCGGACGCCAAAAAGGAACAGGTGACCGATTACTGGTTTTTGGGAGATTTATTGGCACCCGGAACGGGGCGAAAGAAAATTCTTGACTTAATGGCTACTTTACCGATTAGTCTTCAAGTGCGGGGAAATTGGGAAGATAGCATTTGGAATGCTCTTCATAGGAAATTAAATATCAGTCGCCCTAGTCATTTATATATGGTTTGTTTATGCCAGTATCTTTTGGAAGAAGTCACACCTGAAGAACTAGACCGATTGCATGAGTTGCCTTTGCAGCTTTTGACAAAAGTTGGCGATTTAGAAATTGCTGTGACTCATCATTTGCCAGATAAAAATTGGGGACGAGAGCTAATTCATATTGGTCAACAAGAGAATTTTGATAGCCTGTTTGAAGGTAACAATTGTGCCATTGCCATTTATGGTCATATTCATCAGCAATTTCTTCGTTATGCGACGGGGGGACAGATGATTATCAATCCGGGATCTATCGGTCAGCCGTTTTTTCTAGATGCTTGTTTGCGAAAGGATCTGCGAGCTCAGTATGCTATTTTAAAAATTGATGAACAGGGATTAGCAGATGTCGATTTTCGACGAGTGGCTTATGATGTAAATAAAGAATTGGAAATGGCTAGAACATTGAAGTTGCCTTATTATGAAGTATATTACGAAAGCCTTGTCAATGGGATTCATCACACCCATAACCATGATTTACTTCGAGCAATTAGTGAGCGAGAAGACTATGTTGCGCAGCTTAAGGAGTTTTTTAGACGTAATATATGAAGTCACAACGTAAATAAAGTATATGAGTAATAGAATCAGCAAATGAAAGGAGTTTAACATGCAAATTTCGAGTCGTTTTACCATTGCTACGCACATGTTGACTGTTATAGCACTAGAATGTCAAGAGCACAAAGTAACGAGTGATGTTCTAGCAGCTAGCGTTGGAGTAAACCCTGTTATTATTCGCAAAATCTTATCGCAATTGAAAAGTGCGGATTTGATTTCTGTAGCGCGTGGGAGGGGAGGAGCTATCATTAGGAAAGATTTAAAGGATATTACCCTTTTGGATGTCTATCAAGCAGTAGAAAGTCTGGGAAAATCGGGACAACTCTTTAGCTTTCATGAGCATCCCAATCCGTCTTGTCCCATTGGCAGAAATATTCATTTCGTTTTAGATGATAAATTATCAGAAATTCAAGTAGCAATGGAAAAAGAACTGAGTAAAACCAGCCTTGCAGATGTCGTTGCATCTGCCCAAGAAAAGATAAAAAAATAATCCATTTCGTAAGAAATGGATTGTTTTTTGGAGAAAAAGAGGAGCTAAAAATAACAGTTGATTTCATAATCAAGAAAAACTTGCTGATAATCATAGAGGTCTTCCGGATGTAGAGCTTGCACATTTTCCATTTCATAAGGGCGTTTTAGTAATTTATATTTATTTTCACCGAATTGATGAAAAGGTAAGAGTTGTACTTGGTCAATAGATAATTTTTTAAATAAAATAGCAAATTGTTCGGCATCTTCTAGAGAGTCATTAAAGCTAGGGATAACAGGAATACGCAGGACAATGGTTTTTTGTTGCGAAAAAGCATAATGAATATTTTTGATAATTAGTTCATTTTTGACCCCTGTGACTTTGCGGTGATTGATGGTGTTGTAATGTTTTAAGTCAGTATAGATAAAATCTACATACTGGAGCAAATCAACGAATTTGTTATGATCTACAAAGGCTGTCGTTTCAATCGCTGTATGGATACCTTTTTCTTTGGCAGCTTTAAGGATTGCTTTGGCAAATTCAAATTGGGCAAAGATTTCTCCACCAGACAAGGTCAGGCCTCCACCTGATTCTTCATAAAATTCTCTATCTTTGAGAACTTCTTTGATAATCTCTTCAACGCTTTTTTCCTCTCCCATGGTGATAGTCTTTTTGCTAGAAGCGTCTAACATGGGCTCAGGTTTAAATTTCTGAGATTCTGGATT
Source organism: Streptococcus sp. HMSC067A03 (assembly GCF_001814295.1). NCBI lineage: Bacteria > Bacillati > Bacillota > Bacilli > Lactobacillales > Streptococcaceae > Streptococcus > Streptococcus sp. HMSC067A03. Next base: position 56,969 of record NZ_KV815682.1, read on the forward strand.
GGCACACCAAGGACAGCGTAAGGGACAGCCTTTTAGAAAAACAGTTGTCCGAATTCCTGGTCCGTCGTGAATACTAAAATGTTGAATATTAAAAATGATTCCTTTTTCTGCACTCATGATGTACACTCTTTTCTTGCTTATTTTCTTTTATTATATCAAACAAACGAAAGAAAAACAATTACGAATGAAACTATTTTTTATTTTATTTATTCCTTAAATTCTGTTAAAATAAAGAATGAGGTGAATAAAATGGAACGTTTAGATGAAATCGTTAAGCTCGTTTCAGAGTTTGAAAAAATTGATGTTAATACTTTATCTGATAAATTAAAAGTCTCTAAAGTTACGATTCGGAAAGACTTGGATAAGCTGGAAATGAAAGGCTTACTTCATCGGGAGCACGGTTATGCGGTCTTAAATAGTGGTGATGACCTGAATGTCCGGCTTTCTTTTCATTATGATACCAAGCGAAAGATAGCACAAGAAGCGGCAAAAATTGTTGCAGACAATGAAACGATTATCATTGAATCTGGTTCAACTTGTGCTCTGTTAGCTGAAGAAATCTGTCGTACTAAGAAGAATGTGAAAATTATTACAAATTCTTATTTTATCGCAGACTATGTGAGAAAAGTAGATTCTTGCAAGATTATCTTGCTAGGCGGTGAATTTCAGAACGATTCGCAAGTTACGGTCGGTCCTTTGCTTAAGGAAATGATTCAATTTTTCCATGTAGAACATGCTTTTGTAGGGACTGATGGCTATGATGAAGAGCTTGGTTTTACAGGTAAGGATTTAATGCGTAGCGAAGTGGTGCAATATATGTCGGAAGCATCTGATAAAATGATTGTGTTAACAGATTCGAGTAAATTTGATAAAAGAGGGACTGTCAAGCGCTTTGGTTTGAAACAGGTTTCGCAGGTGGTAACCGATCAAGCTATTCCGACAGCCGCGGTTCAACGCCTAAAAGCAGCCAATATCAAATTGACTCTAGTCTGATAAGTAGAGGGAGATAAGATGAAAAGTGAAAGAAAAAGGCTATTAGCTAAGATTGCTTATCTTTATTATGTAGAGGAGAAAAGTCAGGCAGAAATTGCAGCAGAGACAGGGATTTATCGGACAACTGTGAGTCGTATGCTGGCTGAAGCTAAAAAGGAAGGCATTGTCAAAATCGAGATTGAAGCCTTTGATACGCGTTTGTTTCATTTAGAAAATGTAGTGAAAGAGAAGTATGGGTTAAAAGGACTTGAAATCGTAGCAAATCAAGTGGATGATTCACCTTCTGATTTGGAGCAGCGGTTAGCTCAATCAGCGGCAGGAATGCTTCGGGGGATGATTGATGACAATGCTAAAGTTGGATTTTCATGGGGAAAGAGTCTTAGTCTCTTGGTAGAACACTCGGGCAGTCGGCACTTGAATAATGTGCATTTTTTTCCATTGGCTGGCGGACCTAGCCATATTCATGCTCGTTATCATGTTAATACCCTCATTTACAGTATGGCTAATAAATACCATGGGGATTGTCGCTTTATGAATGCGACGATTATACAGGAAGACGAGATCTTAGCAAAAGGAATTTTATCTTCTAAATATTTTGAGGACTTAAAAAGAAGTTGGCAAGAACTAGATGTGGTTGTTGTTGGTATTGGCGGACAAGTGGATGAAAAGAATCGGCAGTGGTTGGATATGCTGACGGCTGAAGATTTTCGTACAGTGGAAAATGAAGGAGCTGTCGGAGAAATTTGTTGCCGCTTTTTTGATGAAAATGGTGAGTTGGTTGATGAACAGTTGCAAAATCGAACAGTTGCTATTTCTTTAGATTATTTAAAAACAGTTCCTTACAGTCTGGCTTTCGCCTATGGTCGTCAAAAAGCTGCCGCTATTTTGGCGGTTTTACGTGCTGGGTATGTCAACCATTTAGTTACAGATGAAGCAACTATTTTAAAAGTGTTGGAATTGGATAATAGTGCAGTTAATTAGTAGTTTATAAAAGTTCTCCTTTTCCTCATTATTTCATTTTCAAAAGGTCAAGAATAATGATTCTGACCCTTTTTATTTTATTCTATAAGCACAAATGTGCGATAAATATAAAAAAAGAGAATTTGTTCAGTGATATATTGACGGAATAAGAGAAAGATGATAAATTTGAGTTACAAACAAAAATAAAACGCTTTCAAATAAAAGAAAGATATATTTTGTAAATAAAAATAGGAGTAACGTTAAATATGGAAGTGATTGTAGCTGATCAAATCATTATGGGGTTAATCTTGCATGCTGGGGATGCCAAACAGCATATTTACCAAGCTTTGTCATTAGCAAAAAATGGTGAGTTTGAAAAGTGTAATGAGTATCTAGAATTGGCAGATCAGGCATTATTAGAAGCTCATAATCTTCAAACGGAGTTTTTGGCACAGGAAGCGGGGGGAACAAAGACAGAAATTACAGCTTTGTTTGTCCACTCTCAGGATCATTTGATGACCAGTATTACAGAAATTAATCTTATCAAGGAAATCATTGACTTGAGAAAAGAATTACAAGTGAAAAAATAAATCATCAGGAGGATGAAGATATGATTAAAATTGGGTTGTTTTGTGCAGCAGGTTTTTCAACAGGAATGTTGGTCAATAATATGAAAATAGCTGCGAAAGAAGCTGGTTTAGAGGTTGAGATTGATGCTTATTCTCAGGCCAAGTTAGCAGATTATGCACCAAACTTGGATGTTGCTTTGTTAGGACCACAAGTAGCTTATACTTTGGATAAGTCAGCTGCCATTTGCGAAGAGAACCATATTCCAATTGCGGTCATTCCAATGGCGGATTATGGCATGCTAGATGGTAAAAAAGTATTGAATCTCGCTTTGGGGCTTTTGGAACAAAAACAAGGAGCTTAGTTATGGCTAAAATAGATACTCAAAAAATTATTGCGCCGATTATGAAATTTGTCAATATGCGCGGTATTATTGCCTTAAAGGATGGTATGTTGGCAATTCTGCCCTTGACAGTTGTTGGAAGTATCTTTCTGATCGTAGGACAGTTACCATTTGAAGGCCTCAATCAGGCGATTGCAGGCATTTTTGGGAAAAATTGGACCGAGCCATTTATGCAGGTTTACTCAGGAACTTTTGCGATTATGGGTTTGATTTCCTGTTTCTCCATAGGATATTCTTATGCTAAAAATAGTGGTGTAGAGCCGTTGCCGGCAGGTGTGTTATCTGTGTCTTCTTTCTTCATTCTTTTAAAATCTTCTTATATTCCAGAAAAAGGTGAAGAAATTACAGACGCGATTGCCAAGATTTGGTTTGGCGGTCAGGGGATTATTGGAGCCATTATTATTGGTTTGGTTGTCGGTAGTATCTATACCATGTTTATTCAAAAACATATTGTTATTAAGATGCCAGAGCAAGTTCCTCAAGCGATCGCCAAGCAATTTGAGGCTATGATTCCAGCTTTTGTGATATTCTTCCTTTCCATGGTAGTCTATATTCTTGCTAAAATGCTGACAAAGGGTGGTACTTTTATCGAAATGATTTACGGTGTGATTCAAGTACCGCTGCAAGGATTGACTGGTTCCCTTTACGGTGCAATCGGTATTGCCTTTTTCATCTCTTTCCTATGGTGGTTTGGTGTACACGGACAATCTGTTGTCAATGGTGTAGTGACCGCTCTCTTACTTTCAAATCTGGATGCTAATAAAGCCTTGCTTGCTGCTGGAAAGTTATCTGTTGGAAAAGGTGCTCACATTGTCACTCAGCAATTCTTGGATAGTTTCCTTATTTTGTCTGGTTCTGGTATTACTTTTGGTTTGGTGGTAGCCATGCTCTTTGCAGCTAAGTCTAAGCAATATAAAGCACTAGGAAAGGTTGCTGCTTTTCCAGCAATCTTTAATGTCAATGAACCGATTGTCTTTGGATTCCCAATTGTTATGAATCCCGTCATGTTCTTGCCTTTTATTCTTGTACCTGTTTTAGCGGCTGTAATTGTTTATGGCTCTATAGCAATTGGCTTTATGCAGCCATTTTCAGGGGTGACCTTGCCATGGAGTACACCAGCTATTATTTCTGGTTTCTTAGTGGCAGGATGGCAAGGTGCTCTCATCCAAGTTGTCATTTTAGCTATGTCCACTCTCATCTATTTCCCATTCTTTAAATTCCAAGACAATCTTGCTTACAGTAATGAACTGAAAGCGGAAGGATAAACTACATTGTATCACTGTAAAGAAATTATTTTAACGTTGGTTGAGCACAAATGTGCAAAAAATCTTTAATTTGATAATTGATTATAAATGATTGAATTTTTGCATCTTGCATGCTACAATAGTTACGAAAGAAATAAAAATAATTTCATAAGAAAGGTTGTGCTGTGATGACTAATGTAAAAGAAATAGAAAAAACGACGATACAAACGAATTATTTTGGTAGTTTAACGGACCGAATGAACAAGTATCGGGAAGATGTGCTGGACAAGAAACCTTATATTGATGCTGAACGTGCTGTTCTTGCGACAAGAGCTTATCAAGAACATAAAGAAAAGCCAAATGTTCTGAAGCGTGCTTATATGCTTAAGGAAATTTTGGAAAATATGACGCTTTATATTGAAGATGAGACCATGATTGTTGGAAATCAGGCTTCATCTAATAAAGATGCACCTATTTTCCCAGAGTATACTTTAGAATTTGTACTCAATGAATTAGATCTTTTTGAAAAGCGCGATGGCGATGTTTTCTATATTACAGAGGAAACCAAAGAACAAATCCGGAGCATCGCTCCCTTCTGGGAAAACAATAACCTCCGTGCTAGAGCTGGGGCTTTACTTCCAGAAGAAGTTCAGGTTTATATGGAAACTGGCTTCTTTGGCATGGAAGGAAAGATGAACTCTGGTGATGCTCACTTGGCAGTCAACTATCAAAAATTGCTTCAATATGGTTTGAAAGGTTTTGAAGAAAAAGCTCGGGCAGCTAAGGAGGCCTTGGATTTGACAGATCCGGCTAGTATTGATAAATATCATTTCTATGATTCAATTTTCATTGTAGTGGATGCTGTGAAAGCTTATGCGGAGCGTTTTGTCAAATTAGCTCAAGATATGGCAGAGTCTGCAAGCCCAGAGCGCCGTCAAGAATTATTGGAAATTGCTCGAATTTGTTCCAAAGTGCCTTACGAACCAGCTGAAACGTTTGCTGAAGCTATTCAGTCTGTCTGGTTTATCCAGTGTATTTTACAGATTGAGTCTAATGGTCACTCCCTCTCTTATGGGCGCTTTGACCAATACATGTATCCTTATGTTAAGTCGGACTTGGAAGCTGGTCGCGAGACGGAAGAAAGCATTGTCGAACGCTTAACCAATCTTTGGATTAAGACGATTACGATCAATAAAGTACGCAGCCAGGCTCATACTTTCTCATCTGCTGGTAGTCCTTTGTATCAAAATGTGACAATTGGTGGACAAACACGTGATAAGAAAGATGCTGTAAATCCCCTTTCTTATCTGGTTTTGAGATCTGTTGCACAGACGCATTTGCCACAGCCAAACTTAACAGTTCGCTACCATGCTGGTCTAGATGCTCGTTTTATGAACGAATGCATAGAAGTTATGAAACTAGGTTTTGGAATGCCTGCTTTCAATAATGACGAGATTATTATTCCGTCCTTTATTGCCAAAGGCGTTTTGGAAGAAGATGCATACGACTACAGTGCTATCGGCTGTGTGGAGACAGCTGTGCCAGGTAAATGGGGCTACCGTTGTACGGGAATGAGCTATATGAACTTCCCTAAGGTGCTTCTCATCACTATGAACGATGGAATTGATCCCGCATCTGGCAAGCGTTTTGCACCAAGCTTCGGTCATTTTAAAGACATGAAGAGCTTTGCTGAGCTGCAAACGGCTTGGGACAAGACTTTGCGCCACTTGACTCGTATGAGTGTCATCGTGGAAAATTCTATCGACCTTTCTCTAGAAAGAGAAGTACCAGATATTCTCTGCTCAGCTTTGACAGACGATTGTATCGGTCGTGGAAAGCATTTGAAAGAAGGCGGAGCTGTCTATGACTATATTTCCGGTTTGCAAGTTGGAATTGCCAATCTATCAGACTCACTAGCAGCAATCAAGAAGCTAGTCTTTGAAGAAGGCAAACTGACTCCAGCTGAACTCTGGCATGCGCTTGAAACGGACTATGCGAGTGAGCGCGGCAAGGAAATTCAGGAGATGTTGATTTCTGATGCACCGAAATATGGTAATGATGATGATTACGCTGATAAGCTGGTGACTGATGCTTATGATATTTATGTGGATGAAATCGCTAAATATCCAAATACCCGTTATGGACGTGGTCCAATTGGCGGTATCCGCTACTCAGGAACATCTTCTATTTCAGCCAATGTTGGTCAAGGTCGTGGTACTTTGGCGACACCAGATGGTCGCAATGCAGGGACACCGCTCGCTGAAGGCTGTTCTCCATCTCACAATATGGACAAGAATGGTCCGACTTCTGTATTGAAATCTGTTTCTAAATTGCCGACAGATGAAATCGTTGGGGGCGTTCTGCTCAATCAAAAAGTGAATCCTCAGACCCTGTCTAAGGAAGAAGATAAAATTAAATTGATTGCTTTACTTCGTACGTTTTTTAACCGTTTACACGGTTATCATATTCAATACAATGTTGTTTCTAGAGAAACCTTGATTGATGCGCAAAAACATCCTGAAAAACACCGTGATTTGATTGTGCGTGTTGCAGGATATTCGGCATTCTTCAATGTACTCTCCAAAGCAACACAAGATGATATTATCGGACGTACAGAACACACATTATAAAAGAGGTCCAGTTTATGGAATTCATGCTTGATACATTAAATGTAGAAGAAATAAAAAAATGGTCGCAAATTCTCCCCTTGGCAGGAGTGACTTCTAACCCGACCATCGCTAAAAAAGAGGGGGAGATTGATTTCTTTAAACGCATCCAAGAAGTTAGAGAAATTATTGGGGAAGCTCCTTCCATTCATATTCAGGTTGTTGCCAAAGATTATCAGGGAATTTTAAAAGATGCCGCTGAAATTCGCAAGCATTGTAGTGGAAATGTGTTTGTCAAAGTACCTGTAACCCCTGAAGGTTTAGCCGCTATAAAGGTTTTAAAAGCAGAAGGTTACAAGATTACGGCAACTGCTATTTATACCATTTTCCAAGGTTTATTAGCCATTCAAGCAGGTGCAGATTATTTAGCTCCTTATTATAACCGTATGGAAAATTTGAACATTGATTCAGATGTAGTTATTGGCCAATTGGCAGATGCGATTGCGAAAGAAGGTTCATCTAGCAAAATTTTAGCAGCTTCCTTTAAAAATGTAGGACAAGTCAACAAGGCTTTTGCTGATGGTACCCATGCTATTACAGCAGGTGCGGATGTCTTTGAAGCAGCTTTTGCTATGCCGTCTATTTCAAAGGCAGTAGATGATTTTGCAGCAGATTGGTCATTCATTCATGGTCAAAAGTACATCTAATCTCCATTTTTGCGTAGGAAGAGGTATTTTATGAGAACTTTTGCAAGCCCTTCTCGCTATATTCAAGGTGAAGATGCCTTATTTGAAAATGCAAAACAGATTTTGAACTTAGGAAACCATCCAGTTTTGCTTTGTGACAACACTGTTTATCAAATTGTAGGAAAGAAGTTCCAATCCTGTCTTACTCGCTATGGACTTCATATATTGCATGTCAGTTTTAATGGTGAAGCTTCGGATAATGAAATCAATCGGGTAGCTGCTTTAGCTGAAAAAGATGGAGCAGATCTAGTGATTGGTCTTGGTGGTGGAAAAACAATTGACAGTGCTAAGGCAATTGCAGATTTATTGGGAAATCCCGTCGTGATTGCACCGACTATTGCTTCGACAGATGCACCAACATCAGCTCTTTCAGTAATTTATACTGAGGAAGGAGCATTTGAAAAATATATTTTTTACACCAAGAACCCAGATCTTGTTCTAGTAGATTCAAAGGTCATTGCTCAAGCTCCAAAGCGCTTGTTGGCTTCTGGAATTGCAGATGGTTTAGCGACTTGGGTTGAAGCGCGTGCGGTTATGCAGGCAAATGGAGAGACCATGCTGGGACAAAGACAGACTTTAGCAGGCGCAGCTATTGCTCAAAAATGTGAAGAAACTCTTTTTGCAGATGGTTTACAAGCACTGGCTGCTTGTGAGGCGCAGGTGGTAACACCAGCTCTTGAGCATATCATTGAGGCTAATACGCTTCTCAGCGGTGTTGGTTTTGAAAGTGGTGGATTGGCTGCTGCTCATGCCATTCACAATGGATTTACAGCTCTGACTGGTGATATTCATCATCTGACTCATGGAGAAAAAGTAGCTTATGGAACGCTAACACAGCTCTTTCTTGAAAACCGTCCAAAAGAGGAGTTGGAAAAATATATTCGTTTCTATCAGAAAATTGGTATGCCCACGACCTTGGCAGAAATGTATTTAGAAAATGCCAGCTATGATGATTTGCTCAAGGTTGGTAAGCAAGCTACTATTGAAGGTGAAACCATTCATCAGATGCCGTTTAAGATTTCAGCATCTGATATTGCAGGTGCTATCCTAGCAGTCGATCGTTATGTAAACTCCTTATAAAAATAAAAAGGAAACAAGTCTGATTAGATTGGACTTGTTTTTTCGTGTAGTGATAGCTAAAAGTTTTAATCAGAAATAATAAACGCCTGATGCACATTGAAAATGTTATAATGATAATAAATGTGAGAAATAAATGCAAACTAGTGGAGAACAGATTGAGTAAAAAATTAGAAGATATGAGTTTAGAAGAATTATGGCAGTTGTTTCCCATATTTCTTGTAAAACATAATAAAGAATGGGCGGATTGGTATGATGAGGAAGCAACTGCTATTTTGTCCCTGATACCAGCTAAATATATAGTAAGAATATCTCATATTGGTAGTACTGCGGTTCAAAATATATGGGCAAAGAATATAGTAGATATATTACTTGAGGTTCGATTAGCAGAAGAACTAGAAATAGTGAAAAATATTCTTGTTGAAAATAAGTGGTTATGCATGAGTCAAAGTACACAGCGAATCTTATTAAATAAAGGATACACAGAGCAAGGTTTTGCAGAAAAAGTCTTTCATCTTCACATTAGAGTTGTCGGAGATAACGATGAACTATATTTCAGAGATTATTTACGTGAGAATCATAATGTAGCGAAAGAATATGAACATTTAAAGCTGAACTTATGGAAGAAATTTGAACATGATAGAGACGGCTACACTGATGCAAAGTGTAAGTTTATTAAACGATATACTAAAATTGCAAAAGAAAAATTTATAGGAAGATATTAAAATAGATACGAGCACTGTGATCGTGCTTTTTAACTTACTTTAAATATGGTAAATTAGTCTTATCTTATCAATTTTAACAACTTTTCTGACATTCTTGCTTGGCATAGGAACGGCGTTGTTGTATATCGTTATGATGTTGCATATTTGGAGCATTAGCTTCTTTCAATCAAGGAGAAGTCGGAATAGGCATATCAGGATTGCTTATCGGCTTCCTATTTAGTCCTTACGGGCTTCCGATGATAGGAGAAACAGTGATAGCGTTTATCAAATTGATAAATGATAAGATTAGGGCGATATAGATAAATTTGAATTTGGAGGGGGATAATCATGGTGAATGAAATTAATGAATATGTTCGCGATAGTTTTTCTAAATCCGGCGATATTGTCATAAAATCTATGATGGGCGGATACCTTGTATATTTTAATGGTAAGCTGATAGGTGACATTTGCAATAATGAACTGTTTTTAAAGAGAACGCCGACATCGGACAGACTGCTTGCAGATTCCGAACTGCGTTATCCGTATGAAGATTCAAAAACCTTGATGCATGTATTTGATAGTTTTGATGATAAGGCTCTAATTCTGGAACTTCTGGATGGTATGTATGCTGAACTTCCGGAAAAGAAACCTGCGAAAGCCAGATGAGAAAGACAAATCTTAATTTATTAGATGAAAGTTAATTAGAAATTATGGAGGTAGTAATGAATAAGATTACTTGTATTTGTTTAGGTGTTAGCGATATGGAAAAGTCAATAAAGTTTTACAGAGATGGTTTAGGATATAAGACTGACTGTAAAGAAAATAATCCGCCAGTATGTTTTTTCAATACTCCAGGAACAAAATTTGAACTATTTCCTTTAGAACAATTGGCAAAAGATATTGATGAACATAACCCACCAAAGAGAAATGGATTTTCTGGAATTACATTAGCGTACAATGTTGAACAAAAAGAAGATGTTGATAGTGTAATTGAATTAGTACGAAATGCTGGTGGAAGAATTGTAAAAGAACCACAAGACACCTTTTGGGGTGGATATCACGCCTATTTTTCTGATTTAGATGGATATTATTGGGAAGTTGCATGGGGACCAAATTTTAAGTTTGACAAAAATGGACTATTGAAATTTTAGTAATTAAAGGAGATATAAAAAAAGGTATCAAGCAAAGAATACTTAGACTTTATTTTAAAACAAGTATCTGAATTAGATAATATTAGTTATAGAGCTATGATGGGAGAATTTATTATCTATTATAATGGAAAAATTATTGGCGGAATACATGATGGTAGATTACTTGTTAAACCTGTGCAGATATGCCAAATGTAGTGTATGACTTGCCGTATGATGGAGCAAAAGAAATAATTCTTGATTATAGTAGAATTTTGAACGAAAAAATTCAATTATGATAGAGTTAAAAAATGACCTTGTCCCTCTTGAACGAGGGAGCAAGGTCATTTTTGTTATCTCAGTATTCATTTGATAAGAAATTGTTTACTTCATCGTAGGGAAGAGCAATACGTCACGAATAGAAGTGACATCTGTCAACAGCATAATTAAGCGGTCAATTCCAATTCCGAGGCCGCCAGTTGGTGGCATACCGTATTCAAGAGCTTCTACATAGTCGTAGTCGATACCAGTCGCTTCATCATCTCCGAGTTCCTTAGCTTGGGCCTGTGCTTCAAAACGAGATAATTGATCAATTGGATCGTTCAACTCGGTAAAGGCATTGGCAAATTCGCGCCCAACGATAAAGAGTTCAAAGCGGTCGGTAAAGCGTGGGTCATCTGCATTTTTCTTAGCAAGAGGCGAGACTTCAACTGGATGCCCATAGATAAATGTAGGTTGAATCAACGTATCTTCTACAAAGTCTTCAAAGAAAGCATTGATAATATGACCAACTGTAAAATGCTTTTCAACCGTTACATGGTGTTCCTTAGCTAGTGCAGTGGCCTCTTCGAGAGTCATTTCTTTCCAGAAATCAATACCCGTCTGCTCTTTAATGGCTTCTAGCATATGCTTGCGTGCAAATTTGCGACCGATAGAGATTTCAGTACCTTGATAAGGGACGCTTTCGGCATCTGTAACAGCTTTAGCTGCACTTTGGATAATCCCTTCTGTCAAGTCCATGATATCCTCAAAATCCGCATAAGCTTGATAAGCTTCAATCGTAGTGAATTCAGGATTGTGAGTGGCATCCATTCCTTCGTTACGGAAAATGCGTCCCATTTCATAAACACGTTCCATACCACCAACAATCAGACGTTTTAAGTGCAATTCAGTTGCGATACGAAGTACCATATCAATATTTTGTGCATTGTGATGAGTAATAAATGGACGAGCAGCAGCACCACCAGCTTCATTATGTAGTACAGGTGTTTCAACTTCAAGGAATCCTTGGTTATCAAGATAACGGCGAATTTCTGAAACGATACGACTGCGAGTTACGAAGCGTTCAAAGCTTTCCCGATTGGAAATCAAATCCAAATAACGTTTACGATAAATCGTTTCAACGTCTGTTAGTCCATGGAATTTTTCTGGTAATGGACGAAGTGCTTTAGAGAGGTGTGTGATGTGAGTTGCTTTGATTGACAGCTCTCCCATATCTGTGCGCATAACCTCACCTTCGATACCAAGGAAGTCGCCAATATCCGCTTTTTTAAAAATTTGATAATTTTCTTCACCAACAGTATCTTTTCTGACATAGATTTGGATTTGACCTTCACGGTCTTGGATATGAGCAAAACCAACTTTGCCTTTCCCGCGCTTGGTCATAAGTCGTCCTGCAATGGTAGCAGTTTCCGCTAATTCATGTAGTTCTTCTTTTGTTTTATCACTATATTTTTCTTTTAATTGGGCAGAATCTGCAGTACGTTCAAAACGTTTACCAAAAGGGTCAATACCTTGTTCTGCTAAAGCGGTCATTTTTTCACGACGAATCAGTTGCTGGTCATTTAATTCTTCAATATGTTCAGTAGTCATATTCTTCCTCCTAAAGTTTACCTTCCTCATTCTATCATAAATAAGGCAGAAATTCATCTATAAATAAAGAAAAACCGTGATTTTATACGCTCACAGTTTCAATTGTTTCTAAGTGGTCAACATTGTTCCAATCAAGAAGTGTAAAATGTCCAAAATCTTGTGTTTCAAGAACAGTGACACTTCCATTGGCAAGGCCTCCCTGCTGACGAAGTTGAGCAAAGTCGTACCCTAATAACAAGCGTAAAGAAGCAGTTAGATTAGCTCCGTGACCGACAAAAAGAAGATTTTCATAAGAATGCTTATTTTGTGATTTGATAAAGCCGATTGTCCGTCGTGTTGTATGGTAGACCGATTCTGCGCCAAAGATTGAGTTGTTGAATTTGGCTAAGTTGTGTCGAAAGGCTTCCATTTGATGTGGGTAGATAGCAGTAATGGTGGAAATTTTCTGTCCTTCTAGGGAGCCAAGTTGCCACTCGCGTAGCTCTGTATGTGGTTCAACAACTGATGAATATTGATTTTCACTACAGATAATCTGTGCGGTTGCCATTGCGCGTGGTAAATCACTTGAAAAAATCTTATCAAATTTGATGTGAGACAGATGTTTTCCAAGCAAGTGTAGTTCTTTGATAGAAGTTTCAAGTAGTGGTGAGTCACCATTAGCTCCTTGAAATCGCCCTTCCAAATTCCATTGAGTTTTTCCGTGTCGAACGAAGTAGAGTTTCATACAGTTTCCTTTCTGAATGTTATATTAGTTTTCTTTTAAATCTGCAAAGTCTGCCTCAACAAAATCAGCTAAATCCTTTGCGTTAATTTCAATACTGTGTCCCAATTCTCCAGCCGATACGATAATAGTCTTGCGTGTTAATGCTGAATAATCAATAAAAATAGGAAAATGATGCTTTTGTCGAATGCCGACAGGATTATTTGCACCATGAATATAACCAGTTGTTTTTTCCAAATCCTTCTGTGGGATCATACTTACTTTTTTGTTACCAGATAGTTTGGCTAGTTTCTTTTCTGAAAGATGTTCTGTAATGGGCAAGATCCCAATGATAACACCTGTTTTATCACCTGTTAGGGCTAATGTCTTATAAATCTGTGAACGATCTATTTTTTCAGGTAATTCTCCTTCTAAAGCATTAATTTGAAGCCCTTTGTGGTTGACTTTAGCTTTCGTCAAGATTTGTTCAACCAAGGTTTTCTTGATTTTTGTTTTTTTAGCCATTATTTATACTTTTCCTCCAATTGGCTCATCCAAGCACCCAGCCAAGTTCCCAAACCAAAGAAGAAGGCAGCAGTAACCAAAGTGATGATAGAAGTATTAGCATAATGAATACTTTCACTGTTCCCAGGATTTGGTATCAAGATGAGAATGGTACTCGACAAGACAATCCCGATGATAAAATGATATACTCGAGAATGATAATTTTCTAAAGCATAATGCATAGATTTTGAAAAAATCACAAGTGCGAGAAGACCGCCGATTCCGATTGGTAAAAAAGTTCCTAAAATATCTAAAGATTTGAAACCGATCAGCATAGGAGAATACAGTCCCAAAATTAAAAGTAAATTTGAAGGACTTAAGCCTGGAACGAGAATTCCTAGTGCAATTAGCGCACCAGCTAAAATAAATGTCAAGAAATTTGCAGGTAAAGTTCCAACGAAACTATTGAGAAAATATAGGCAAATACCAGAAATGAGAAAGGTAGTAAGGAACCAAATAACATCAGTTCGATCGCGATCAGATTCTCTGACAGATTCGTTTAGCAAACTTGGAATCGTACCAATAATCGCACCTGCAAATCCCCATAAAACAATGATTTTATAATGCTCTAGTAAATATTCAACCGGCAGGGAAAATAGTGCAATTCCTAAAACCGTTCCAATGCCAACAGGTAAAAAATAAAGCACATTATCCTGAAAATTTTCCCTTATATGCGCTAAAAAATAAATCATCCGCTCGTAAATTCCCAAAATAGTAGCTAAAACTCCACCAGATACCCCGGGGAGAATAAATCCTAGCGCGATGATAATTCCCTTTAAAATTCTTATCAACCAAGAAATCATCAATTACTCCCTAAACTTTTCTATGCTAGTTATTATATCATATTTAGAAACAAGAAAGTAGTGATAAATGGAGTAGAAGAAGAGAAAAACTCTGTAAAGTTTTTACTGAAAACCATTACAGAGTCATTGTTTTCTATTACCAAATAATTTTTTAAACGTTTTTGTCTGATTTTTTAAAGGAGACAGTTGATTGAGATCGACATCATGTGCAAAACCACTAATTGAACCTTGTGATGTGTATTGATGTAAATCGTATTTCAAGTCTGTCTTAGGAGCTGCGTTGTAATAACCATCATTGTAGCCATAAGTTGGAATCCAAATCGCTGTAAATTTTTTGGTGGAAATACTATGTTCTTCAAGAAAATAGGTTCCGACATAAATCCCAATATTTTTAGCACCTAATGATGCTAACTTAGCACGAAAAGCTTCAACGCCAGCATTCATGTCCTCCATAGTTTTTTCTTCAACATCTAGCCAGTAGTAAGTCGGTTTGTATTTTGAAGCAGCCTTATAAAAACTTTCGGCAGCTTTTTGCATTTCTTTCTTACTGCTACCAGCAACATAAGCGTAAACAGCGACAGGGATATTTCGCTTTTGAAATTCTTCGATATGTCGTTGATAGGACTTGTCAATCCCATTTAGATGTGTAGCAGCATTTTCTTTTTTTGCTTGTGCTCCGCTATGCACGCGTATAATGGCGCCAGAGATATTTTTCGCTAATTGATCATAATCGATATCACTTGGTAGTTGCCAACCTGACAGGTCAATAATCGGTTTGTAGGTCTTATCTTCCTTGTTAGAATCAGAAATATCAGCTTGTTTTGGAGTGATAGTGGATGATTGCTCAATGGCAGCCTTTTGCTGTTTAGTTTCCTTGCTTTCTGAATAATGCTTCGCTCCTAAAATAATCGTAATAAAGCTCACAAAAAAGACAAAGACAACAAGCGGTTTAATCCTCTTTCTCATATAAATTTATTTTAACGTAAAGTCAGATAAAAAGCAAAATAAATTAGTAGAAAATAAGTATTTGTCATCAAATTGAAATATTAAAGAAAGCGGTTTATTGAGTACGATCAAGCTATTTGTGTATAAATACTTTTTCAAGCTCAAAATGTGACAGTAAATTTCATAGCCTTGTTCTTTTTTTAGTTAAAGTTTAGCCTAGATAACAAAAGGATTTCGAAAACGCCGTTCGTTAAATACTTTTATTTTACCCTGAAAAATGGTATAATGTTCGGTGAAAATTTTAAAATAATAGGTGAACTATGAAAATTGATAAACGCCACCTACTGAATTATTCCATTTTGATTCCTTATTTGATTTTATCTATTTTAGGACTGATAGTTGTTTATTCGACGTCAAGTGCTACTCTAGTACAGGTAGGAGCCAATTCTCTCAGATCTGTTTTAAATCAAGGAATTTTTTGGATAATCAGTTTGCTTGCTATTGCTTTAATTTATAAAATAAAGTTAGATTTCTTGAAAAACAATCGATTGATTGTCATTGTTATTTTTGTGGAAATCTTGCTCTTAATTTTATCACGTGTCCTTGGTGCACGAATCAATGGAGCACACGGTTGGTTACGTTTTGGTGGTTTTAGCATTCAGCCAGCTGAATATTTAAAAATCATTCTGGTTTGGTTCCTAGCGCTGCGTTTTTCTCATCAGCAAGATGAAATCGCAACTTATGACTATCAGGCTTTGACACGAAATCAACTGATTCCGCGTGCACTGAACGATTGGCGCATTCTTGCTATCGTGCTAATCGGAATCGTGGCTGCCTTGCCTGATTTAGGAAATGCGACCATTCTTTTGTTGACGACCATGATTATGGTAACGGTTAGTGGGATTGGTTATCGTTGGTTTTCAACTCTTCTCGG
Organism: Streptococcus sp. HMSC067A03; assembly: GCF_001814295.1. Taxonomy (NCBI): domain Bacteria; kingdom Bacillati; phylum Bacillota; class Bacilli; order Lactobacillales; family Streptococcaceae; genus Streptococcus; species Streptococcus sp. HMSC067A03. The sequence continues at coordinate 73,214 of NZ_KV815682.1, forward strand.
AGTGCTGGTCACTCTTTCTACAGTTGTTTTAACCAGTATTTGGCTCATTGGTGTGGAAAAAGTCGCTAAGGTTCCTGTGTTTGGGTATGTAGCAAAACGATTTAGTGCCTTTTTTAATCCATTTAAGGATCTGTCAGGTGCAGGTCACCAGCTAGCTAATTCCTATTATGCTATGAGTAATGGCGGTTGGTTTGGCTTAGGATTGGGAAACTCTATTGAGAAACGCGGATATTTGCCAGAAGCACAGACAGATTTCGTTTTTTCCATTGTTATTGAAGAATTTGGCTTTATTGGTGCCAGCTTGATTTTAGCTCTTTTATTTTTCCTTATTCTACGGATCATTCTGGTGGGAATACGAGCGAAAGATCCTTTCAATTCTATGATGGCTCTTGGTGTTGGTGGAATGTTACTGACGCAAACCTTTGTCAATATTGGGGGAATTTCAGGTTTGATTCCATCGACTGGTGTGACCTTCCCATTCTTGTCACAAGGTGGAAATAGCCTGTTGGTATTATCTGTTGCAATTGCTTTTGTGTTAAATATTGATGCCAATGAAAAACGAGAAAGTTTGTATAGGGAAATAGAAGAAACCAATCACGGTTTAAGAGTTGTTCGCTAACTTGAGATTGTGCAAAAGCTTACTGAAAGGTGTAGATCATGTCACTTCAAAAATTAGAAAATTACAATAATAAAGAAGTCATCCAAGAAGAAGTTACGATTTTGACGGACTTACTGGAAGAAGTTACACAAAATATGTTAAGTCCTGAAACCTTTGAAAAAATCATCGCTTTAAAAGAATTGGCAGCAGTTGGAAATTACGAAGGATTAAATGAAATTGTTCAGAATCTGTCGAACAAGGAAATGTCCTATATTTCACGTTATTTTTCTATCTTGCCTCTTTTGATCAATATTTCAGAAGACGTTGATTTAGCTTTTGAGATTAACTATCAAAATAATGTTGGTCAAGATTATCTTGGAAAATTATCCACAACAATTGATTTAGTTGCTGAAAAGGAAAATGCTGCTGAAATTTTAGAGCATTTAAATGTTGTACCTGTTTTAACAGCTCACCCAACTCAAGTGCAACGGACGACTATGTTGGATTTAACCAATCACATTCATGTCTTGTTACGTAGATACCGTGATGTGCGAATGGGCTTGCTCAATGAAGAAAAATGGCATAATGATCTTCGGCGATATATAGAAATTATCATGCGCACAGATATGATTCGTGAGAAAAAATTAAAAGTGACGAATGAAATCACTAATGTGATGGAATACTACAACAGTTCTTTCTTACAGGCAGTGACCAATCTAACAGAAGAATACAAGCGTCTAGCCAAAAAACATGGAATTGACTTAAAAAATCCAACCCCTATTACAATGGGAATGTGGATTGGTGGCGACCGAGATGGGAATCCGTATGTTACATCTGAAACGCTTAAAAAATCAGCTTTGACACAATGCGAAGTGATTATGAATTATTACGATACAAAAGTTGCTAACCTGTATCGTGAGTTTTCTTTGTCAACTGGTATCGTAAAAGTCAGTGAAGCGGTACAGGAAATGGCTTATTTATCAGAGGATAATTCTATTTACCGCGAAAAAGAATTGTATCGTCGCGCTTTATACTATATTCAAACAAAATTAAAGAATACAAAGGCTTACTTTATTGATCAGATAAAGACAGAGCCACATTACCACAAAATTGAAGAATTTAAACATGATTTGTTAGCGATTAAACAATCTCTTCTTGAAAATAAAAGCGAAGCAATGATTTCTGGCGAATTTACTGAATTATTGCAAGCGGTAGAAGTATTTGGTTTTTACCTTGCTTCTATCGATATGCGTCAAGATTCCAGTGTTCATGAAGCCTGCGTTGCGGAGTTGTTAGCAAGTGCAGGAATTGTGGAGAATTATAGCGAGCTTTCTGAGGACGAAAAATGTCATGTTCTGCTGAATGAACTTCTCTATGATCCACGGATTCTTTCTGCAACACACGCTAAAAAATCAGATCTTTTACAAAAAGAATTAGAAATTTTTCAGACAGCACGTGAGTTGAAAGACAAGCTAGGGGATGCTGTCATTAAGCAAACCATTATTTCTCATGCAACAAGTGTGTCTGACCTTTTAGAGCTGGCGGTTATGCATAAAGAAGTTGGTCTTATTGATAGGGAATTTGCGCGTGTGCAGATCGTGCCACTCTTTGAAACGATTGAGGATTTGGATAATTCTTATGATACGATGAAGAAATATTTATCTCTTCCAATTGCTCAGAAATGGATCGCCTCCAATAATAACTATCAAGAAATTATGCTTGGTTATTCGGATAGCAATAAAGACGGTGGTTACTTATCATCCTGCTGGACTCTCTATAAAGCTCAACAGCAATTGACCGCTATCGGAGATGAATTTGGTGTGAAGATTACATTCTTTCATGGTCGTGGTGGAACGGTCGGTCGTGGTGGTGGACCTACTTATGAAGCTATCACCGCTCAACCTCTCCGCAGTATCAATGACCGAATTCGCCTGACAGAGCAAGGAGAAGTTATTGGCAATAAATACGGAAATAAAGACGCTGCTTATTACAATTTAGAAATGCTGGTTTCGGCAACGATTAACCGTATGATTACTAAGAAAAAAAGTGATACCAACACTTCAAATCGTTATGAATATATTATGGATCAAGTAGTAAAACGGAGTTATCAAATTTATCGTGACCTGGTTTTTGGCAATGAGCATTTTTATGATTATTTCTTTGAATCAAGCCCGATTAAAGCTATTTCTAGTTTTAATATTGGTTCAAGACCGGCTGCTCGTAAAACTATTACGGAAATCGGTGGCTTGCGTGCCATTCCGTGGGTCTTTTCATGGTCCCAAAGTCGAGTGATGTTTCCTGGTTGGTATGGTGTTGGATCCAGCTTTAAAGAATTTATTGATGAAAATCCAAAAGAAAATCTAGCTTTCTTAAGAAAGATGTATAAAAACTGGCCTTTCTTCCAATCGCTTTTGTCCAATGTGGACATGGTGCTGTCTAAGTCGAATATGAATATCGCCTTTGAATATGCAAAACTATGCGAAGATGAAAAAGTTCAAGAAATCTATTACACAATCTTAGATGAGTGGCAGTTGACCAAGAATGTCATTCTTGCTATTGAAGATTATGATGAACTGTTAGAGGAAAATCCATACTTGCGAGACAGTTTGGATTACCGCATGCGTTATTTTAATATCTTGAATTATATTCAGCTAGAACTTATCAAACGCCAACGCCGTGGGGAGTTATCTCCTGACGAAGAAAGGTTGATCCACGTCACAATCAATGGAATTGCGACTGGACTGAGAAATTCAGGCTGATGAAGAATAAAAAATCGGAAATAGTCCGATTTTTTTATATTTTTGTAACCAGAAACGCTTTCAATTCGTTATACTAGTGAAGGAAGGGGGATGAGAATATCAAATTAGATGATTATGAAAAAGTTTTGATTGCCTTTGCGAAAGAAATCGTCTATTATCTGCAAGGCTCAGGCGTTCCAAAAGAGCAAGCAGAAGATGTTGTTCAAGATGTTTTTATCAAAATGCTAGAGTCTGATTTTGTCATCCCTGCTGAAAAAATGCGAGCTTGGATGTATCGTGTGTCTATTCGCCGTTATATTGATAAATACCGGCGTGATAAGCATTATATGGAAATCCTGAGACGAGATTTTTTTACAAAGGGAAATCAATTGATTGTTGAAGGATCAGACTACGACTTTCTCATGGAGGAGGTGGAAAAGTTGCCAATGCGGGATAAAATCATGTTGGATCTTTATTATTTTCAAGGGTTCTCAACAGGCGAAATAGCAGAAGTGCTTCATTATTCTAAAAGCAAAGTCAAGGTTCAGCTCATGCGCAGTCGAAAGAAACTTCGACAGGTTTTGGAAAAGAAAGGATATTATCATGGAAACTTTTGAAATCGTTGCAAAGAAAAACAAAAAGAGAAATAGAAAGCGAATCATTCTCTGGTCAACAACAGTAGTGATAGTATTTTTTGGAATATATATTGGTGCTCGTATGATTACGGGAAAACTCATCAGCAACCAAGCTTGGAAGGTAGTCAATGAGGTACAACTAGTTGAAAGCGTTGCCTTTCCTAATATTGAAACTTATACCTGGTCTGCTAATGGTGGGGACATGCTCCATGGTGGTATTAAAGGTAGACAAGCTAAAGATATTTATGGAATTCCACTCGACTATGGTGAATATAAGGCAGATTTTGGAATTTTTAATATCAATCGAGGAATCCATTTTCATGCAAATTCTGGCAGATATACAGAATCTGGGGCAACTATTCAAATAGAAAATAACCAAAAAGTGCCACAATTCTACAATAAAAATGTGAAAGAGGAGAAAGGAGAATCTGTCCATGAACCAACTAAAGAGCTTCCTTACGTAAAAGATATGCAAAATCAATTAGTAGAGGTAGCACTGACTTTTGATAAACCGTATAGTTTAAAAGAAATTCGAGCAATGATTCCTAAGAATCTTAAAACCAATTGGTATTGGATTGGTACAAATTCAACAGGTGATCCAAGTTGGTGGCAACCAAGTAATCTATACGGCACGAGTCCAGATTATCTAACGAAAAAAGAATATGTTCACAAAAAGGAAGCAGAAGAAGCTATTAAAAATCTCAAAGAAGGAGAGAGACTGAGTAACAGACTTGCCCAAATGAAAGATGTAGATGGATTCTTGGTTAATTTAAAAAAATATATTGCGACTGACATTGGAAAAAGTACCTACAATAATGTAACTCCGTCAGATGACATTAAAACTTACTTGAAAAAATTTGGTAAGCTAGACTTGTCTAAGAAAGAAGACTTAGAAAAATTAGAATTCTCAGGCGTTATCCTAACAGGAAAAGCTGAAAATTTTGCACAGTTGGAAGGTAAGGAGTGGATTTATGCATCAAGCATTGGAGCTTCTATACCAAATCAACCATACTACAAGTTGGACAAAGAATAAATTGATAAAAAAGGCGTAAAACACTTGCAATTTGAAGAAAATTTGATAAAATAATAAAGAAAGTTAGACTGTATTGCCTACTGTCTATCTATAAAATATATTTTATTGGAGGCTTTTACTCAAATGGCAAAAGAAAAATACGATCGTAGTAAACCACACGTTAACATCGGTACAATCGGACACGTTGACCATGGTAAAACTACCCTAACTGCAGCTATCACGACTGTACTTGCACGTCGTCTTCCAAGTTCAGTTAACCAACCAAAAGATTATTCATCTATTGATGCTGCTCCAGAAGAACGCGAACGCGGAATCACTATCAACACTGCACACGTTGAGTATGAAACTGCTAAACGTCACTATGCTCACATCGATGCTCCAGGACACGCGGACTACGTTAAAAACATGATTACTGGTGCTGCTCAAATGGACGGAGCTATCCTCGTAGTAGCTTCAACTGATGGACCAATGCCTCAAACTCGTGAACATATCCTTCTTTCACGTCAAGTAGGTGTTAAATACCTTATCGTCTTCATGAACAAAGTTGACTTGGTTGACGATGAAGAATTGCTTGAATTGGTTGAAATGGAAATCCGTGACCTTCTTTCAGAATACGATTTCCCAGGTGATGAAATCCCAGTTATCCAAGGTTCAGCTCTTAAAGCTCTTGAAGGTGATGAAAAATATGAAGACATCATCATGGAATTGATGGATACTGTTGATGAATACATTCCAGAACCAGAACGTGACACTGACAAACCACTTCTTCTTCCAGTCGAAGATGTATTCTCAATCACTGGACGTGGTACTGTTGCTTCAGGACGTATCGACCGTGGTACTGTTAAAGTCAATGATGAAGTTGAAATTGTTGGTATTCGTGACGAAATCCAAAAAGCAGTTGTTACTGGTGTTGAAATGTTCCGTAAACAATTGGACGAAGGTCTTGCTGGAGATAACGTAGGGGTTCTTCTTCGTGGTATCCAACGTGACGAAATCGAACGTGGACAAGTTCTTGCTAAACCAGGTTCAATTCATCCACACACTAAATTCAAAGGTGAAGTTTACATCCTTACTAAAGAAGAAGGTGGACGTCATACTCCATTCTTCAACAACTACCGTCCTCAATTCTACTTCCGTACTACAGACGTTACAGGTTCAATCGAACTTCCTGCAGGTACTGAAATGGTAATGCCTGGTGATAACGTAACAATTGATGTTGAGTTGATCCACCCAATTGCCGTAGAACAAGGAACTACATTCTCTATCCGTGAAGGTGGACGTACTGTAGGTTCAGGTATGGTTACAGAAATCGAAGCTTAATTTAGTTAAGTTCCCAGATGAACAATTAAAGTCAGACAAACGAGCTCCGCTATTGCGGGGCTTTCTTTTTTATGATTTCATTAGACTCAGTCTTTATTTCTCTATTAAATTATGGTAAAATGATAGATGTAAATAAAAAAAGAAGAGGTATGTGAAATGTCACGTAAACCATTTATCGCTGGTAACTGGAAAATGAACAAAAATCCAGAAGAAGCTAAAGCATTTGTTGAAGCAGTAGCTTCTAAATTGCCTTCATCAGAACTTGTTGAAGCTGGTATCGCAGCTCCAGCCCTTGACTTGTCAACAGTTCTTGCAGCTGCTAAGGGTTCTGATCTTAAAATTGCCGCAGAAAACTGCTATTTTGAAGATGCTGGTGCTTTCACTGGTGAAAATAGTCCCAAAGTTCTTTCTGAAATGGGCACAGATTATGTTGTAATTGGTCACTCAGAACGTCGTGAATACTTCCATGAGACAGATGAAGATATCAACAAAAAAGCAAAAGCAATCTTTGCAAATGGGATGCTTCCAATTATTTGTTGTGGTGAAACACTTGAAACTTATGAAGCAGGTAAAGCTGCTGAATTCGTAGGTGGACAAGTTTCAGCCGCTCTTGCTGGCTTATCAGAAGAACAAGTTTCTTCACTTGTTATCGCATATGAACCAATCTGGGCTATTGGTACTGGTAAATCAGCTAGCCAAGATGACGCACAAAAAATGTGTAAAGTTGTTCGTGACACAGTTGCAGCAGATTTTGGCCAAGCAGTAGCGGATAAAGTTCGTGTACAATACGGCGGCTCAGTAAAACCTAACAATGTTGCTGAATACATGGCTTGCCCAGATGTTGATGGCGCTCTTGTTGGTGGTGCATCACTTGAAGCAGAAAGTTTCCTTGCGTTATTAGACTTTGTGAAATAATTCTTATAAAAAGTGATCAGCTTGCTAGACTTTTATAGCAGGCTGATTTTAAAATGGAGAACAAAAGTGAGAAAGAAAAGTTTATTTTATTTAACAAGCACAGCTATTTTAATTGCAGCTAGTTCGCATCAAGTTTTTGCCGCTGAATCCGTAAAAGCTTCTACTTCAGAAACAACAGTAGAGCTCAATAAACAAGAAGCTGATTCTTCACCTAAATTCCAAACAAAAGAAGCTACTCATACATCTCCAGTAAATCAAGTAACTTCATCTTCTTCATCTGAAAATGAAGTAACTGATTCTTCGACTGCTTTAACTGAGGCTAAAGCGTCTAAAGAAAAATCAGTTGTGAAAGAAAATCCAGTAGTTGCAAATGAGACTAAAAAAGACAATAAATCAACTTTTTTTGCTGCGCAAAATAATCAAGCAACAGCTAGGAGTAATACTGATGCACAAGTGAAAAAATCAACTTTTGTAGATGTCAGTAGTCATAATGGTCACATCAGCAAAGAAGATTATCAGCGCTTAGCTGAAAAAGGAGTAAGTGGCGTTGTTGTTAAACTAACAGAAGGAACGAGCTATAAAAATCCTTATGCAATTTCTCAAGCACAAAATGCACAAGCTGCGGGTATGCAAGTATCAGCTTATGCTTTTTCTCACTATACTAATGAAGCAGAAGCAAGGGCAGAAGCGCGCTATTTTTCAGAGGAAGCAAGGAGATTAAATCTTCCGTCATCAACTGTTATGGTAAATGATATTGAAGATTCCGATATGCTTTCGAATATCAATACAAGCACTCAAGCTTGGGCGGATGAAATGCGGCGTATGGGTTTTTCCAATTTGATGTACTATACAAGTGCAAGTTGGCTTGATCGAAACAATCTCAGAACGAAAGGACCAATCCAAACAGAGAGATTTGGTTTAGAGAATTTCTGGGTAGCGCAATATCCAACTTCAAAATTAAGTGCTGATGATGCAAAAACATTGAAATATAATAGTGAAGCAGGGGCTTGGCAGTTTACTTCGCAAGCTGAGTTGCTACCTGGCCGCCACGTGTTTGATCAAAGCGTGGATTATACTGGACGTTTTACTGGTAATGCACCTATTGCAAAAAATGCTTTATCCGGAACGATTACTATTGCCAATAATAATCCTGAAACAGGAACTTTTGATGTGATTGTCTCAAATGTCGGTGCACCTTATGGCGTTCGTGAAGTGAAAGTGCCAATTTGGTCCAGTGTCAATGGTCAAGATGATATTATTTGGTATACAGCTGCTAGACAATCTGATGGAACTTATAAGGTAACGGTCAAGGCAAGTAATCACAAAAACTCGGTTGGTGAGTATAATATCCATCTTTACTATGTTCAAAATGATGGTCAATTAATTGGTGTGACTGGAACGAAAACAACTGTATCCATTGGTAAGCCCAAAGGAACAATTACCATTCAAAACAACAATCCCAATACAGGAACCTTTGATGTGATTGTTTCAGAAGTTTCCAATCCAGCTGGTGGAGTGAAGACAGTTAGTGTTCCAGTTTGGTCTAGTGATGGTGGACAGGATGATATTATTTGGTATACAGCTGCTAGACAATCTGATGGAACTTATAAGGTAACGGTCAAGGCAAGTAATCACAAAAACTCGGTTGGTGAGTATAATATCCATCTTTACTATGTTCAAAATGATGGTCAATTAATTGGTGTAGGTGGAACGAAAACCAATGTTTCTATTGCTAAACCACAAGGGAAAATTACTATTGCTAATAATAATCCTGAAACAGGAACCTTTGATGTGATTGTTTCAGAAGTTTCCAATCCAGCTGGTGGAGTGAAGACAGTTAGTGTTCCAGTTTGGTCTAGTGATGGTGGACAGGATGATATTATTTGGTATACAGCTGCTAGACAAGCTGATGGAACTTATAAGGTGACTGTTAAAGCAACTGATCATAAACGATCCACAGGTGAATATAATATTCATCTATATTATGTTCAACATGATGGTCAGTTAGTAGGAGTGACTGGAACAACGACAACTGTTTCGATGGCTCGTCCTAAAGGTACTTTGACAATTACGAATAATAATCCGAATGCAGGAACCTTTGATGTGATTGTATCAGGTGTTTCCAGCCCAGATGGTGTTCGCGAGGTAAAATTACCGACTTGGTCTAATGTAGATGGTCAAGATGACATTATCTGGTATACTGCTAAAAAGCAAGCAGATGGAACCTATAAGGTAACGGTTAAAGCTAGTGATCATAAATATTCAACAGGCATATACAATGTTCATCTTTATTATGTACAAGATGATGGTAAATTAGTAGGTGTAGCAGGGACACAAACAGTTGTTTCTTTAGCTAAGCCACAAGGACAAATTACCATTCAAAACAATAATCCTGATACTGGAACCTTTGATGTTATCGTGTCCAATGTTTCTAATCCTTACGGTGTACGCGAAGTCAAGTTACCAATTTGGTCTAGTGTCAATGGACAAGATGATATTATCTGGTATACGGCAGCTAAGCAAGCCAATGGAACTTATAAGGTGACTGTTAAGGCAAGTAATCACAAAAACTCGGTTGGTGAGTATAATATTCATCTATATTATATCCAAAATAATGGTAAATTGGTGGGTGTGACTGGAACAAAAACCAATGTTTCCATTGCTAAACCACAAGGGAAAATTACTATTGCCAATAATAATCCTGATACTGGGACCTTTGATGTGATTGTATCAGAAGTTTCCAATCCAGCTGGTGGAGTGAAAGCAGTTAGTGTTCCAATTTGGTCTAGTGTCAATGGGCAGGATGATATTATTTGGTACACTGCTACAAAGCAAGTCAATGGAACCTATAAAGTCACAGTCAAAGCCAGTGATCATAAATATTCGACCGGTTTATATTATGTTCATTTATACTATGTTCAAAATAATGGAACATTGATTGGAGTAGGTGGTACATCAACCAATGTCACAATTTCTCCAGATAAGCTGAAACCAACTGGAAAAATCACTATTCAAAACAACAATCCCAACACAGGAACTTTTGAAGTTGTCGTATCCAATGTTTTCAGTCCCAATGGTGTTCGTGAAGTGAAACTACCAACTTGGTCTAGTGTCAATGGACAAGATGATGTTAGTTGGTACACAGCCACAAAACAAGCTGATGGAACTTATAAATTATTTGTCAATGCTAGTAATCATAAAAACTCCACTGGTGAATACAATGTCCATCTATATTATGTCCAAAATGATGGTCAATTAGTTGGTGTGGGGGGGATTAAACTTCAAGTTAACAAAAGAGTCTATGAAACGCCATATTATTCTCAACGTGATAGTCGTTGGGCAGGACGAACTTATGGTGGTTATACGTTTGCCGCAACAGGCTGCGTTCCAACGACAGTCGCTATGGCAATTTCTGGTATTACAGGACAGACTGTCTTGCCAACGACTGTGGCCGATTATCTCTATCATTCTACGAATGAATTTAATAAGAGAAGTTACGGAACAACGAGCCACGGAATTGTATTAGCAGCACGGCATTGGGGTCTAAAAACAGAGACTTTAGGATCAACTGCAGCTGTACGAGAAGCACTTGCTATGGGGCACCATGTGCTTGGTGCAGTAGGAACTAGTGTGTTTGCAAATTATCCTGTCACACATGAATTAATCATGAAAGGTTATAACAACGGAATGACCTATGTAATGGATCCTTATAATGCTAGTAATAATGGCTATTATTCAGTAGATTATTTATTTAGAGTACGGAGTTTGGATCCAACTGATAATACAGAGGGGTCACCATTTATGACAATCAGAGCGTAGGTTGTACTTATTCTGATGAGAATGAAAAATATATATTTTGACCCGTGGTGCTATATATAAAAACATAACAATTTAATAACGATTGCTATATTTTATTGTGAATATTGGTACAGTCAATTAGTTTGTATTGCAGTAGTATGTATAATTAAGAAAAGGTAAATTTACATGGGAAAATTAGAGCTTAACAGCACAATGCTTGAATTGAAAAAGTCAGAGGGAGCAGGTTTTAAGACATTTGCACTTTGCTATCTGCTTTATATTGCTGTAATGATTATTTTTCAGATTATATTCAGAGGCAGTCAACAAATCGTAGGAGTTCTTGCTGGCTACTTCGCTGCAATGCCCGTTTGTGTGGGCTTTATGGTTAAGGTCGGTAAAAGGAGCTTTGCATCTCTGGGAATGAGTAAAGAAAAGTTTTTACTCAGATATTGTGCCGGCTGGCTTGTCTCTCTTGTTATGCTGGCAATTGTGTGGGGGATTAATATTCTGCTTGGCGGAGTGAGCTTTCAGTTCAATAAGAACTTCAACATAACAGTCTTCTTAATGTTGCTTGCCGGATTTGTAGTTCAGGGCTTTATGGAAGAGTTTTTGCTTAGAAGCCTGTTGTTTACTCAGATTGCTGTAAAGTGGGGCATGGCTGCGGGTATAATTTCCAATTCGATAATATTTGGACTCGGACACATCAGTAATTCAGGTGCTTCCGCGATCAGCCTAATCAATACCGTTCTAATCGGAACATTTGCAAGCCTTATATTCTACTATTATGACAATGTATGGCTGGTGAGCGGATTTCATTCGGGATGGAATTTCATATTGGGACCAGTTTTCGGCATTATAGTGAGTGGCTTTGCACAGCCTACAAGCGTACTTCTCACTGAGGCGGACATGAATCAAACCATATTGAACGGAGGCAGATACGGCTTTGAAGCGGGACTGCCCGTGACTGTTATATCTATTTTGCTGATAGTGATTTACTGGGTTAAAATTATACGCAAACCAAAGGCTGTACCGGGATAATACACATAAACTGCCACTTATCGGGATTTTATTTTCTCTGAGGAGTTCTTAAATTCATTGGGTGACATCCCAAATTCTTTTCTAAATGTACGGTAAAAACCGGAATAGTCGCCAAAGCCACATTCTGCATAAGCTGTTGTTATGTCTTTGCCGGAGGCAATCGAAGCCTTACACAAATAGGCTCTTTGTCAACTGTAGTGGGTGACGAAAAGTTACAACCTGGAGAGGACCAAATTGGTTCTCTCCTTTTTGATATTTAAAGCGATGAGAATTCTAGTTTTAAAGTTTTCAAAGTTTCGGAAGCCAAAAGCGTTGCGCTTGATAACCTTGATAAGGTTGTTAGTAGCTTCTAGCTTAGCGATGATTTCTTTATGTGTACCAGCATCTAGATAATCCAAAATAGTAATATTAGGGTCTTTCATTCCGAGTAAGGTTGTGATAAAATTTCATTGTTCCATAAGAGCCTTTCTAATGATGATTTTGTCGCTTTTCATTATAGGTCTTATGGGACTTTTTTATGAACACAATAAAAAAACTCTATGACTTCTACAGAAAAAATCATAGAGTTTGATTGTTTTCAACTGAATTTATCTTTTGTTATTTTCCCAAGCAAAATTGGCTGAAAAGCTGAGTAATGAGTTCATCAGGAGCTGCATCCCCTGTGATTTCGCCGAGGATTCTCCACGTCTGAGTTAGATCGACTTGAACTAAGTCTACCGGCATTCCCAAATCTAGTCCCTCATTAACAGCATGAAGACTTTCGATGGCCTTTTCGATTAGAGAGATATGACGAGAGTTCGAGAGATAAGTAGCGTCTTGTTCTGCAATGCCAGCATTTTCAAAGAAAAGTTGATTGATTCGTTCTTCAATTTTATCAATATTTTGATTTTGAAGAGCCGAAATCTTGATAAAATCATCTGGGAGTTGAGTAGTTTCAATCTTTTCGTCCAAATCTGTCTTATTAAGTAGCAAGATACGATTGGTGTTTTGGCTGATTTCTAAAAGTTTATGGTCTTGTTCTGTTAAGGGCTCGTTTGCATTTAGCACAAGAAGTACAAGGTCAGCATCTTTGAGAGCTTTTTTGGATCGCTCTACTCCGATTTGTTCGACAATATCATCTGTATCACGGATACCGGCAGTATCGATCAATTTTAATGGCACGCCATTAATGTTGACATATTCTTCAATGACGTCGCGAGTGGTACCAGCTATATCTGTCACAATAGCCTTATCCTCACGTAAAAGGTTGTTGAGAAGGCTAGATTTGCCAACATTAGGGCGGCCGATAATAGCGGTAGAAATTCCTTCACGTAGAATCTTACCTTGGCGTGCTGTTTTTAAAAGTTGAGTTAAAAGTTCTTCAAAGTCAGCCGTTTTTTCACACAGAAGTTTGGTCGTCATTTCCTCAACATCATCATATTCTGGATAGTCAATATTGACTTCAACTTGAGCCAGCGTGTTAAGTATTTCTTGACGTATATTATTGATGAGATCGGATAGAGACCCATCTAATTGCTTGACAGCAATATTCATAGCTTTATCCGTTTTTGCTCTGATAATGTCCATGATCGCTTCAGCTTGTGTCAAATCTACACGTCCATTGAGAAAGGCTCGTTTGGTAAATTCACCAGGTTCTGCGATTCTGGCACCTTCTCGAATCACTAATTGAAGGATTTCATTCGTAACAGCGATTCCACCGTGCGTATTGATTTCAATCACGTCTTCGCGTGTAAATGTTTTGGGAGAACGCATTGCTCCAATCATGACTTCATCTAAAATTTCGTCTTTTGCTGGATCAACAATATGGCCATAATTTAGTGTATGACTAGCAACTGTACTTAAATCTTTTCCTTTAAAGATTTTTTGAGCAATGGCAAAGCTCTCTGTTCCACTCAGTCGAACAATACCGATAGCTCCTTCACCAAGAGGAGTAGAGATAGCAGCAATCGTATCAAATTCTTTGGTAATCATCATTTATTCCTTATATAATGTATTCAAATGTACTCTCTATTCATTGTAACGCAAAACAATGCTTGTCGCAAGATTTTCACATGCTATTTTTAGTCAAGAGAGCTCTTCATCATTTTTTCAACAAGATAAACTAAATAAAAAAGATTATTCGGTTATTCATTTGAAATATCAAATTATAATAGAAAAAATTAAGGATTTTTAACATTTTATCATAAAGAAAAAAGGAATATTCGGCTTTTAGAATTTTTGGTAAAAAATAATAATTTTACAAGAAAGTGGTTTCATTTTTTTGTGCTAAAGTTGCTAAATCATGGTATACTAGAAGCAGATTGATTAAAGGAGTAAAAATGGAAAACCTCAAAAAAATGGCAGGAATCAAAGCTGCAGAATATGTGAAAGATGGAATGGTAGTTGGTTTAGGCACTGGTTCGACTGCCTATTATTTTGTAGAAGAAATTGGCCGCCGTATCAAGGAAGAACAGTTAAATATTACTGCTGTCACTACTTCAAGTGAGACAAGTGAACAAGCTCGAAATTTGGGAATTCCATTGAAAGCGATTGATGAAGTAGCAGAAGTGGACGTGACAGTTGACGGAGCTGATGAAGTGGACGTTGACTTTAATGGTATCAAAGGTGGCGGTGGCGCCCTGCTTATGGAAAAGGTTGTTGCAACTCCAACAAAGACATACATTTGGGTAGTGGATGAAAGTAAAATGGTTCATGAATTAGGTGCGTTCAAATTACCGGTAGAAGTGGTGCAATATGGTGCAGAACAGCTTTTTCGTCGCTTTGAACATGCAGGCTACAAACCATCATTTCGTGAAAAAGATGGCAAGCGCTATGTCACTGATATGCAGAATTTTATCATCGATCTTGACTTAGGTGTGATTGAAAATCCAGTTGAATTTGGGCGAGAATTAGATCATGTAGTCGGTGTTGTGGAACATGGACTCTTTAATCAAATGGTGGATATGGTCATTGTTGCTGGAAAAAATGGCGTGCAAATTTTAAAATCAACTAAAGCAAAATAAAAAGGAGAGTAAAATTTTATGTCACATGGAATTATCTTCATGTTGTTGTCATGGATTCAGACTGAATTGGTACTACATTAAATGCTGATTTTTATGAAAGTAAAAATGTTAGAGTATATAAATAAGTTGTTCTAACAAATGTCACAAATAGCTTAATATTTCACTACCCTTACAGACAAAATGCTAAAAGGGAAATAAATGATAAGAGTGAGGAGAAATGATATGAATTTAATGGATAAAATTAACGAAACAGCACAGTTTTTAAAAGACAAAGGAATTACTGTACCAGCATTTGGCTTGATTCTCGGATCTGGTTTGGGAGAATTAGCTGGTGAGATTGAAAATGCTGTCAGTATTGACTATGCGGATATTCCCAATTGGGGTCGCTCAACAGTGGTGGGGCATGCCGGTAAATTGGTCTATGGTGATTTAGCAGGTCGGAAAGTATTAGCTTTGCAAGGACGATTCCATTTTTATGAAGGAAATCCGATGGAAGTGGTGACATTCCCTGTTCGTGTGATGAGAGCACTAGGCTGTGAAGGTGTCATTGTCACAAATGCTGCCGGAGGGGTTGAATATGGTCCTGGCACTTTAATGGCTATTTCAGATCATATCAATTTAACTGGACAAAATCCTTTAATTGGAGCGAATTTGGATGAATTTGGACCACGCTTCCCAGATATGTCTGATGCTTATACAAAAGTTTATCGTGAAAAAGCGCATGCTGTAGCCGAAAAATTAGGTGTTGACTTGAAAGAAGGAGTTTATCTGGGTGTTACCGGTCCAACCTATGAAACGCCAGCTGAAATCCGCGCTTTCCAAACCTTAGGAGCTAGCGCTGTCGGTATGTCAACTGTTCCAGAAGTAATTGTGGCAGCCCACTCAGGCTTGAAAGTATTGGGAATTTCTGCTATCACCAATTTTGCAGCTGGTTTCCAAAGCGAGCTAAACCATGAAGAAGTGGTGGAAGTGACTGAACGAATCAAAGAAGACTTCAAAGGACTTGTAAAAGCAATCCTTGCAGAATTGTAAAAATAACTAAAATTTAGAAGAAAAGGAGAGTGGAGCTTGCTTTATTTTCGCTTTTCTATAATCAATTAAAACGAAAGGAATAAAACCTGTACAAAATCCATTCTGAAAAGAAAAAGTTTTTAAGAAATTGATAACTTTGATTGTTTTTGATTCAGATTTTTACGGGTTTGGTATCTTAATTATGTCAATCCATATTGCAGCAAAACCAGGCGAAATCGCTGATAAAATTTTACTACCTGGAGATCCACTTCGTGCTAAATTTATTGCCGAAAATTTCTTAGAAGATGCTGTGTGTTTCAATGAAGTTCGCAGCATGTTTGGTTATACAGGGACTTATAAAGGTCATCGTGTTAGTGTGATGGGAACTGGAATGGGAATTCCGTCCATTTCTATCTATGCGCATGAATTGATTGTGAACTATGGTGTGAAACGTTTAATTCGTGTAGGAACTGCTGGTTCGTTGAATAAAGATGTTCATGTACGTGAATTGGTGTTGGCGCAAGCAGCAGCGACAAATTCAAATATCATTCGTAATGATTGGCCTCAATATGATTTTCCGCAAATTGCAAGTTTTCATCTGTTGGATAAGGCTTATCATATTGCTAAGGGATTTGGTATGACAACGCATGTTGGAAATGTCCTATCGTCAGATGTTTTCTATTCAAACTATGGTGAAAAAAATATCGAACTTGGTAAAATGGGGGTTCTGGCTGTGGAAATGGAAGCGGCAGCTCTTTATTATTTAGCTGCTCAATATAATGTTGAAGCACTCGGTATTATGACTATTTCAGATAGCTTGGTGAATCCAGATGAAGATACAACAGCAGAAGAACGACAAACGACTTTCACAGATATGATGAAAGTCGGCTTAGAAACGATTATTTCAGAGTGATGCTTGGAAATTTAGATCTAAAAGAAGAGATAGTGTATGCTATTTCTCGCTATGATTATGCTCATGCCTATAAATTAGCTCAAAGATTGAACGATGCAGGATCAAAGCTAATTGAACTTTTGTATATTATGGCAGAACGGAGAGAGTTAAATATCCGCCCTGCTATGGAATGTCAGTTGGAAATTAGAAATGATTTTCAACTTTTTTGTCATGAGTCTGAGGAAGATGAGCAATTAGCAAATTATCTCTATGATTTAGAAGCGAAGCTTAAAAATGAACAAGTGATTGATTTTATTCGTGCCGTTAGTCCAGCTATTTATCGGATTTTTATGCGTTTGATCAAGATGGAAATTCCTGATATTGAATCTTATATTCATAATTCTCGAGAAGCAAGTTACGATCGTTGGAATTTTGAAAAGATGAAAAATACAGGGCACCCCATTTTGAGCACTTTTCATGCCGAAAGCACGGTTCATTCTTCCAGTCTAGCCAGTTTGATTTTGCTACTGGATTTGTCAGAGCAAGTCAAGATAATGGTCAAAGAGTTGCGAAAGTTGGAGAAATCTGTTCGAAATCCTTTGGCACATTTGATTAAGCATTTTGATGAAGAAGAATTGTACTCCACTACCGGGTTTTCTTCTCAATTTTTTATGGAAATATTGATTTTGCTAGCACAAGCAACCGGTATCACTTATGATAAAGAGCAGTTTTATTTTGATCGTGTTAATCAAGTCATCAAAACGTTTCTTGATTAAATGTTTCATTCCATTATAAAATCCCATACAAGCCATTAAATTTCTTGTATGGGATTTTTAATTATTTAGATGAAGAGCTTGATTCTTCTGTCGATGAGGAAGAACTGTTACTACTGGTTGATTCAAATTGTTCCGGATGAAGAGCTCGATAACTTGGTGAATTGAACAAATCAACAGTTGAATTTCCACCGCGTTTGCTATAAAGACTTGTAGATTCGGTGTCTTTTTTCTTCTCAATGGACAATAATGATTTAAGTGAATTAGTGTAAGAATAGTCTTTAGGATTCACTTTTCCTAAATTATTTCCTTTGTAGAAGCGAAGCAAGTCTCCTGTTTGAATCAAGTCACTCATCTTCAACTGTTCATTAGTTGTGTTGCGAATTTTTTCAAGTTCTGCTTTGGTTGTTTCATCAGGATTGGTAATTTCTTGCCCTGTTTCAGTATAGTAAGTACGTCCACTGTAGCTTGTATACTTAGGAGTCACGAAATAATTTGATGAACGAAAGGCAACAGTTTGTTGATGTTTGGGTGACAATAAGTCTTGTCCAACTTGTAAGTATTGTTTGGAGTCAATACCGAGCAAATGTTCCAAAGTAGGTAAGAGGTCAATCTGTCCTCCGTAAGTATTGACAATTTTTCCTTTTGTCATTCCAGGAATCACTACCATGTAAGGAACTCTTTGAAGCATCGCATTGTCATAGCTAGACCAAGTTTCAGAATTTTTGCCAAGTAGTGGTGCAAGTGATGGATTGCGAGAATTTGAAATACCGTAGTGATCTCCGTACAGTACGATGATGGAATTTTCATAAAGTCCAGACGCTTTCAAATAATCAAAGAATGATTTAACCGCAGAATCCAGATAATTTGCTGTTGCAAAATAGCCGTTAATGGTTTCATCTTTTGTTGTCGCAAGCGGGAAGCCAGTCTCATCACCAATCAAACTAGTAGTGTAAGGATAGTGATTAGAAACGGTGATATATTTTGCATAGAAAGGTTGTTGCAAATGTTCAAGATATTTAATGGAATCTTTGAACATAATCTTATCATTCAGACCATATTGGAAAGAGTTGGTCTTATTTTGTTTGGAGAAATAAGCTGCATCAAAGAAATAATTATATCCCCATTGTTTGTAGGTGGTATTTCGATTCCAGAAGCTACCAGCATTTCCATGGAAAACAGCACTAGAATTATAACCGTTTTTTGAAAGGATGTATGGAGCAGCTTGCTGCGTGTTTGTTCCACCATAGTTTACCATGTAAGAACCTTGATTGAGTCCAAATAATCCAGTTTCTAACATGGTTTCGGCATCAGAAGTCTTCCCAGCTTTGACTTGATTAAAGATGTTGGAGAAGGATAAAGTTGAATTTGAATGGTAAAGTGAGTTAAGGAAAGGTGTTACTTCATATTCTTTACCCTCAGATTTCAATTTATAATCAATCAGGAATTGTTGGAAACTTTCTAAGTGAAGGTAGATGACATTTCTTCCTTTAGCAATACCATAATATTCTTTATTTGGCTCCGCATAGTGTGACTTGACATATTCTTCAACAGGCTTCAAATCATTTGCACTTGCTTTGGAGCGTTCTTTATTGGCACTATATGTTTGATTGGCGCTATACCCAAGAAAAGCAGGTAGGCCCAATGCACGGACAACATAATAATTTGAAAAACCGCGCGTTAACAATTCAGGTCGGTCAATTTCTGCCAAAAAGAGGTTGGCAGAAAAGAGCATACTAGATAGTGCGGTAATGGCAAAGCTAGCTCGCTTATTAAAAGAACGGTCATCCAATCGAATCCATTTTTTATAAAAAAGAAAACCTAAAATTGGAAAATCAATGATGTAAATCAAATCACTCACTCTAAATAATTCAAGCGCAGCTTCTCCTAGACCAGCAGAAACACTGCTTGAAGCCAGCATAGTATTGACAGTGACAAAATCACTAAACTCTCGATAATAGATGGAGTTTGAAATGAGCCAGACAAACAATAAAGTGTAAAGAGAAAAGGCTAGAATATAAAAAATCTTGGTTTTCTTAATGTAAAGCGCTAGCCCAATTAATAACAACCCTAATGGGATAGGATTGATCATAGCGAGAAAGACTTGATATGCACCTTGAATATCAAGATTAAAATCAACAGAATAGGCCCACATGGTTTTAAGCCAATAAAGAGTCAGTAAGGTCAAGACAAAACCTAGTCTTGTACTCATGAAGTTGAGTATCTTCCTAGTCATATTTTTCACAAATTGTACTTCCTTGTCTTATTTCCTAAAATTTTCACTATTAAGTATAACATATTTTCGTTTTAAGTAGGTAATTTAAAATGTCGCATTTGCTTTTATCAGATAAAAAACAGAGTAGAACTTTTATAGACTGAAAATAAATAGAAGTTTTACAAATCACCATTTTCTTGCAATCATTTTGTAATAAGCAGTACATTTTTTTGAGAAAATTCATAACATTTGATATAATAGAGTTTATGAAACAGCTTACGATTCCTTCTTACACCGAAAAAAAGATAAAAAAAGGACAATTTGTTTTAGAAAAACAAGATTTCCCTTCTCTTCCTTTTCATGATCAAGCCGTAGAATTGGCAAATACAAAAGGACAATTTATAGGCATCGGATACTTATCGGAGCAAAACAAAGGGATTGGGTGGTTTATTTCACATAAGAAAGTAACTTTAGATGTCTCGTTTTTCTGTCAGCTATTCCAATGTGCTAAAGAAAAACGACAAGTTTATCAACAATCTGAAGAGACGACAGCTTACCGTCTTTTTAACCAAGAAGGAGATGGATTTGGCGGTTTTACAATAGATTTGTATCAAGACTATGCTGTCTTTTCTTGGTATAATCTCTTTGTTTACGAAATGAAAGAGACCGTTGTTCAAGCGTTTCAACACGTTTTCCCAGAAGTTGCAGGAGCGTATGAGAAAATTCGATTTAAGGGATTAGATGTTGAGTCTGCTCATTTGTATGGGCAGGAGGCTTCGGCTTTTTTCACTATTTTAGAAAATGGTGTTCGGTATCAAGTCTTTCTAAACGATGGCTTGATGACAGGAATTTTCCTTGACCAGCATGAGGTTCGTGGTAGCCTGGCAGATGGTCTAGCAACTGGCAAGTCTCTATTAAATATGTTTTCTTACACGGCAGCTTTTTCGGTTGCGGCAGCCATAGGAAGAGCAAGTCAGACGACCTCTGTCGATTTAGCAAAACGGAGTCGTGAGCTATCTGAAGCGCATTTTAAAGAGAATGGTTTGGATCTGAGTCATCATACATTTTTTGTGATGGATGCGTTTGACTACTTTAAATATGCAAAGCGACATGGTCTGACCTATGATGTGATTGTTTTAGACCCGCCGAGTTTTGCAAGAAATAAAAAACAAACTTTTTCAGTGGCTAAGGACTATCATAAGTTGATTGCTCAGTCTTTAGAAATTTTAAATCCTCACGGAATGATTATTGCTAGTACGAATGCCGCAAATATTTCACGTAGTAAGTTTAAAAAAGAAATTGAAAAAGGTTTTGCAGGAAGCAAGCACCGTTATCTGAAAGAATACGGTTTGCCAGCAGATTTTACTTATAATAAGAAAGATGAAAGAAGTAATTACCTCAAGGTATTTACCATTAAGGTGGACAAATGAAATTAGTCGTATCAGTGATGCCTAAAAATTTAGAAGAAGCGCAAAATATTGATAGTTTGCGCTATAATGACGCGGATATTATTGAATGGCGCGCTGATTTTTTAGCAAAAGATGATATTCTGACTGTTGCGCCTGCTATTTTTGAAAAATTTGCTGGTCGTGAATTGATTTTCACTCTGAGAACAATTGGGGAGGGTGGAAAGATTGAATTGACGGATGATGAATATATTTCTATCATTAAGGAAGTTTCAACAATATATCAACCCGATTATATTGATTTTGAATATTTTTCTCATAAAGATAGATTTGAGGAAATGTTGGATTTTCCAAATCTTGTTTTGAGTTATCACAATTTTGAAGAAACGCCTGAAAATATGATGGAAATTTTATCCGAATTGACCAGTTTGACTCCAAAAGTAGTAAAAGTTTCTGTTATGGCGCATAGTGAGCAAGATGTATTGGATTTGATGAATTATACGCGTGGCTTTAAAACATTGAATCCAGATCAGGATTTTGTGACGATTTCTATGGGACAAATTGGAAAAATTTCACGAATAACAGCGGATTTGACAGGCTCAAGCTGGTCTTTTGCTAGTTTAGATGAGTCTAGTGCTCTAGGGCAAATTTCTCTTGCTAATATGAAACAAATTCAGGAGATTTTGAATGAAAATTGACGGCTATACTCGTTTAGCGGCAGTTGTTGCCAATCCAATCAAACATAGTATTTCTCCTTTTATTCATAATGCAGCATTTGAGCAAGCGGGCGTTAATGGAGTTTATGTAGCTTGGGAAATTTCAGAAGATGACTTGAAAACGACTGTTGAAAATATTCGCCGCTATAATATGTTTGGAATCAATTTGTCTATGCCTTATAAACAGGCTGTGATTCCTTTTTTAGATGAGCTCACACCGGCTGCACAGATGATAGGGGCAGTGAATACTGTCGTAAATCAAAACGGGAAATTAATTGGTTATAATACAGATGGTAAGGGATTTTTTATGAGCTTGCCATCTTTTGTCATCAAAGGCAAAAAAATGCTTATACTTGGGTCTGGTGGAGCTGCAACAGCCATTATTGTACAAGCTGTTTTAGAAGGTGCTGATGAGATTTTTGTGTTTACGAGGAAAACTTCTTTTGAGCGTGTTTTACAGCAAATGAAACAAATTCAGCAGGCAGCTAGCACGAAAATTTCAGTGTTACCATTAGAACAAAGAGAATTATTGCAAGAAAAGCTTAATGCTTCCGCTTTGTTGGTCAATGGGACCAGTCTAGGGATGGACGAAAAGACATCACCGGTCCCCGACACTATTCGTTTATCAAAATCACTCCTTGTGGCGGATGTGATTTATCAGCCATTTGAAACACCATTTTTAAAATGGGCAAAAAAACAAAATGTGCAAGTCGTTAATGGTTTAGGTATGCTACTGTATCAAGCTGCAGAAGCATTTAAATTGTGGACAGGAAAAGATATGCCAACTAAGGAAATTTGGCAGGCATTGGAACAGAAGTACAATTAAGGAGTTGCCTATGAAATTAAATGTGAACCTCCCCAATCATCCTTACGATATTATCATTGAAAAGGGGATTTTAGCAAAGGCTGGAGAATGGCTGGCAAGTTTGTGGTCAGCTCAAAAGCTTGTTGTTATCACTGATAATCATGTGGCAAGTCTATATGCCGAAACAGTCAAACGTAGTTTAGAGCTTGCAGGTTTTGAAGTATTTGTGTTTAATTTTCTGGAAGGTGAAGCCAGTAAAAATTTAACAACAGTTACTAACGTTTATGAATTTTTAGCAAAAGTTGGATTGACCCGTAGCGATGGTATTGTAGCCTTAGGAGGTGGCGTGGTTGGTGATTTAGCTGGTTTTGCAGCTTCAACTTATATGCGGGGTGTTCATTTTGTACAGATACCGACTAGTTTGACTGCTCAAGTAGATTCTTCAATCGGTGGGAAAACGGGTGTCAATACACCGTGGGCAAAGAACATGGTGGGAACTTTTACTCAGCCAGATGGAGTTCTGATTGATCCAGATGTTTTAAAAACTTTGGGACAACGGGAGCTGATTGAAGGTATGGGAGAAGTTATCAAGTATGGTTTGATTGAAGATGTAGAGTTGTGGAAGGAACTGGCTGATATGGACGGTAGTCCAGAGTCTATTTTAGAGCACGCAGAAAGTATCATCTATCATTCTTGCAATGTCAAACGAAAATTAGTAGTAGAAGATGAACTTGATAATGGAGTGCGTCTTTATCTAAATTTTGGGCATACTATTGGTCATGCAGTAGAAGCGACTGCAGGTTATGGAAAAGTCATGCATGGAGAAGCTGTTTCTATTGGAATGGTCCAGGTTGCGCGCGTGGCAGAAAAAGAAAAACTAATGCCTAAGGGAATAACCACAGAGATTGAGAAGATGTGTTGTAAGTTTGGTCTCCCGACTGATTACCAACCTTGGCGTCAGGAAGAACTCTATCAAGCTTTACTTCATGATAAGAAAGCTAGAGGAAAGATAATTAAATTGGTTCTTGTTCCAGAATTAGGCAGGGCAGCCATTCATCAGATTCCTTTAGAAGAAATGAAAGATTATTTAGAAAAGTAAGTGCTAAATAGCAACAACAGATGAGGTAACGGAATGAGATATTTAACTGCTGGGGAGTCACATGGACCGCGTTTAACAGCTATCATTGAGGGGATACCAGCTGGGCTTCCTTTGACAGCTGACTATATCAATGCAGAATTGAAACGCCGTCAGGGCGGATACGGTCGTGGAGCTCGTATGAAAATAGAGAGTGACAAAGTGGAAATTACTTCTGGTGTTCGGCATGGGCGAACCATGGGCGGTCCGATTACGCTCAATGTGATAAATCTGGATCATCAAAAATGGTTGGACATTATGAATGTGGCAGATGTGGATGACCAAAAAAAAGAACTGCGTAAGATAACCAGGCCTCGCCCGGGTCATGCAGATTTGGTCGGCGGTATGAAATATCGTTTTGACGACTTGCGCAATTCATTGGAGCGCTCTTCTGCGCGTGAAACGACTATGCGGGTTGCGGTGGGAGCAATTGCTAAGCGTCTTTTAGAAGAAATCGGAGTTGAGGTAGCTAGTCATATCGTGACTTTCGGTGGTATTAACATTGAGGTTTCGGAAAATCTGACCGTTTCTGAAATTAAGAAACGCGCTCGTCGGTCAGAAGTTTCGATTGTCAATTCAGAGCAAGAAGAAGAAATCAAAGCCTATATTGATCAGATAAAGAAAGATGGCGACACGATTGGTGGAATTGTTGAAACCATTGTCGGTGGTGTGCCAGTTGGGCTTGGTTCCTATGTTCAATGGGATAGAAAGCTAGATGCTAAAATTGCTCAAGGAGTGGTTTCTATCAATGCATTTAAAGGTGTGGAATTTGGAGTTGGTTTTGAAGCAGGGCGGCTTAAGGGCAGTCAGGTGATGGATGAAATAATCTGGTCTAAAGAGGACGGCTTTACTCGTCGTACTAACAATCTAGGTGGTTTCGAGGGCGGTATGACCAACGGAGAACCTATCGTAGTGCGCGGAGTGATGAAGCCAATACCAACTCTCTACAAGCCACTTATGAGCGTTGATATTGAGACACATGAGCCTTATAAGGCAACGGTGGAGCGAAGCGATCCGACAGCTCTTCCAGCTGCTGGTGTTGTTATGGAAGCTGTTGTTGCAACAGTGCTTGCAACTGAGGTCTTGGAGAAATTCTCTTCGGATAATCTGGAAGAATTAAAAGAAGCTGTTCAACAATACCGCAATTATGTGAAAGGATTTTAATGCTCATCTATATTTTTACGATGACTTTGGTTGGAATTTTTGCAGGAATTTTGGGGGCTTTATTAGGACTTGGAGGCGGAATTGTTATCACGCCTGTACTCACTCTCTTATTTGGAGTAGACATTAAGTATGCGGTAGGAGCCTCTATTATTGCAGTTTTAGCAACTAGTTCAGGTTCTGCGATTGCCTATCTCAAAGATGATATGCTCAATCTGCGAATTGCCATGTTTTTGGAAATTTTTACGACTTTAGGAGCTTTTGTAGGCGCTATGTTATCAGTGATAACAGATTCACAAGTCCTTTTCTTACTTTATGGCGCTCTCATGCTCTTTCAAGCATTTAATATGTACCAGAAGATTCATGATAAAAAGGACAATCAGAATGTGAGTCACAATGATGCTATCGCAGAGAAATTAAATCTTGATGGTGAATATTTTGACAAAGGTCTCAATCAAACAATCAAGTATCAAGTGACCAATGTCCCTGGTGGCTCTGTTGTCATGTTCTTTGCAGGTGTTATGTCGGCGCTTTTAGGAATTGGTGCGGGTGCTTTCAAAGTATTGGCCATGGATACTGTTATGAAAATGCCTTTAAAAGCTAGTTCAGCAACTTCTAACTTTATGATGGGAGTGACAGGAACGGCTTCAGCTATCTTTTACCTTTTTATAGGACAAATCAACCCGGTATTGGTTACACCAATCGCCTTGGGTGTTTTAGCAGGTTCTTTCATTGGAAGCCGCATCATGCCTTATGTACCTGTAAAAGTATTGCGCTGGATTTTTCTAGTCGCTTTATTAGCTCTGGGTGTGCAGATGTTTATACGAGGTATGCAATGACAGATAAAATGCAAAAAGAAAAAGAAGAGTTGGATTTGGTCATGGGGAAGATTCTCCGAGCGGGAATTTTTCTCTCCATTCTTTTTATGTTTATTGGCTTGATTCTTTACCTTTTTAGTGGTCAGCAGGTCATTTCTTTAAAAAATTTGGAACAGTTTAATCCAGTTGCCTATGTAAAGAGTCATTCCATTTTTGATGCAGTGACGTTTATGTTGCTGGGGGCTTTTATGCTTATTTTGACACCGATTTTTCGAGTGATTTCAACATTTATCATTTTTGTCAAAACAAAAGATAAAATGTATACGATTTTCACAGCAGTTGTTATGGTTATTATTTTGGTGTCGATTATTCTAGGATTTATCATTGAGCCAAAGTAAAGGAGTGAGCATGGAAAAGAAAGTTATTTACATTGCAGGTCTTGGTTTGATTGGATCATCAATCGCACTTGGAATTCGACGTGATCATCCAAACTATATCATATTAGGCTATAATCGTGGAGAAGAGTCAAGAAAGATCGCCCTTGAAAAAGGCTTAGTGGATAAAGTGACCAACCAGTTTGCTGAATTTGCTTCTCTGGCAGATGTGATTATTCTTGCTATCCCTATCAAGCAAACCATTGAGTTTATCCGGCAATTGGCAATACTAGATTTAAAAAAAGCTGTTATTATCTCAGATGTAGGCTCTACCAAAGCTGAAATTGTGGCTGCTGCTGAAGAAGCTCTAAGGGAGAAAGATATTCGATTTGTAGGTGCGCATCCTATGGCAGGTAGTCATAAAACGGGTGCTCGTGCAGCAGATGTGAATCTGTTTGAAAATGCCTATTATATTTTTACTCCGTCTCATTTGACGAAAGATGGTACGATAGAGGAAATGAAAGATCTCTTATCGGGTTTGCATGCTCGGTTTATCGAGATTGATGCCAAAGAGCATGATGATGTAACTAGCCAAATTAGTCATTTTCCGCATATTCTAGCTTCGAGTCTTATGGATCAAGCAGCTGCATATACTCAACAGCACGAAATGACACAACATTTCGCTGCTGGAGGCTTTCGTGATATGACACGGATTGCAGAGAGTGAGCCAAGCATGTGGACTTCGATTTTGTTGACCAATCCAGATGCTATTTTAGAGAGAATAGAGGATTTTAAGAAGCGATTAGATATCATTTCAAGTGCTATTCAGAATAAAAATGAAGATCTAATTTGGAAATTTTTTCAACATGGGCGGCAGGTCCGAAAAGCTATGGAAATTCATAAACGAGCTGGTGTGGATAGCTTTTATGACATTTTTATCAATGTTCCTGATGAAGAAGACGCTATTTTAGGTATCCTAGAACTTCTAAGAGGAACGTCCATTGTTAACATTCACATCAACGAAGAAAATCGTGAAGACATTAACGGAATTCTCCAAATCACCTTTAAAAATCGTGAAGATTTGGAAAAATCTGCTAAAATAATAAGAGAAAAGACACATTATCCAGTCTTTTTAGATTAAGGAGGAAGACTATGTCAAATATTTATGATTTAGCAAATGAACTTAGCCGTACTCTGCGTGACCTTCCTGAGTACAAAGCTGTTGTCGAAAGTAAAAAAGCAGTAGATGCTGATAGTGAAGCGAAAGCTCTTTTAAAGGATTATCTAGCTTTTCAACAAGAATTGCAAGCGATGGCACAATCAGGTCAAATGCTCACGCAAGAAGTACAAGATAAGATGAAATCCTTTGGGGAAAAAATTCAAGTAAATCCTGCTCTGACTGAATTTTTCAACAAACAACAGCAATTATCTATTTACTTGGCGGACATTGAACGTATCATTTTTGATCCAGTTCAAGAATTGCTAAAATAAAAAATATACACAGGTTGGCTGATTCAAATTTTGAATCAGCTTTTTTGGATAAGAAGAAACTTTGTAAAACAAGTGTCTTCCAGAAATATGTGAATTTTCTGCATGTTTTTGGGAAATGCTTGTTTTTTAATGATTTCTGAGTATAATGAATTATATCTACTGGACAAATTTTCAGTATATTATCAACTATTAGACACCTATTTGAGATATCCAGCCATTGTAGGACGTGAGGGAATTCTGGAACAAGTTCAACTTAACAGAAGAAGAAAATGAAAATTAGCTCGTTCTGCACAATTCATCAAGCAAAAATTTTTAGAAAGTTTATCGTCTTAAGAGGTTGAGGAAAAGTGGAATCTGAAGAAATGAAGTCATCTCCCACTCACTTTTGTTTCCCTCCTTTTTTTATGGTACAATATGTAAAAAGGATCAGGTATGAGGTTTTCTATGCAATTACGAACAAAGGCAAACGGGTTAGCAGGGTGCATTCATGTGCCAGGGGATAAGTCTATTAGTCATCGCTCAATTATATTTGGTAGTTTAGCTAAAGGAGTCACAACGATTCATGATATTTTGCGAGGGGAAGATGTTCTATCCACCATGCAAGTCTTTCGCGATTTAGGTGTTCAGATTGACAATGATGGCAATGTAGTAACGATTCACGGGGTGGGTTTTGCTGGTCTTAAAGCTCCGACAAACACACTGAACATGGGAAATTCTGGTACCTCCATGCGCTTGATTTCAGGCGTACTAGCTGGACAGGATTTTGCAGCAACAATGGTTGGCGATGATAGCTTATCGAAACGTCCTATGGATCGTGTAACAATTCCTCTCCGTCAAATGGGAGTCCAAATCGCCGGGCAAACCAATCGTGATCTGCCGCCGCTTACGATTCATGGAAATAAGACCTTACAACCAATTCATTATACATTACCTGTGGCTTCTGCTCAGGTTAAGTCTGCTTTGATATTTGCTGCTTTGCAAGCTCGAGGTGAGTCTGTCATTCTTGAAAAAGAGATGACCCGCAACCATACAGAAGATATGATTGAGCAGTTCGGTGGTCAGATTTTTATCAATGATAAGGAAATTCGTATTCAGGGTGGACAAGAGTTTATAGGACAGAATGTTGTAATACCAGGAGATATTTCTAGTGCAGCGTTCTGGTTGGTGGCAGGACTTATTGTTCCAAATTCTAAGATTATTTTGAAAAATGTTGGAATCAATGAAACGCGGACTGGCATTTTGGATGTCATTCAAGCAATGGGTGGGAAGTTAAGTGTGGCGGATGTAGACAATATTGCTAAGTCTGCAACTATGACGGTGGAAACATCTGAATTAGTTGGCACAGAAATTAGTGGAGAAATTATCCCACGCTTGATTGATGAATTGCCCATTATTGCACTTTTAGCTACTCAAGCTAAGGGGCAAACGGTGATTCGCGATGCAGAGGAACTAAAAGTAAAAGAAACAGACCGTATTCAAGTTGTGGCAGATACACTAAATAGCATGGGAGCCGATATTACTCCGACAGAGGATGGCATGATCATCAAAGGGGAAAGCCCTCTTCATGGTGCTAAAGTGAATACATTTGGCGATCATCGAATTGGTATGATGGCAGCTATTGCAGCTCTTTTGGTAAACGATGATCAAGTAGAACTGGAACGAGCCGAAGCTATCAATACGAGTTATCCGAATTTCTTTCATGATTTGGAGGATTTACTTCATGCCTAAAATTTTGATTGGTTTCATGGGGGCTGGGAAAACAACGGTTGCTAGCTTGCTAGATGAAAATTTTATCGATATGGATGAGTCTTTGTCAGAAAAACTAGAGATGCCGATTAAAGAATATTTTGAGCGGTATGGTGAAGGAGCTTTTCGACAAAGAGAAAGTGAATTATTAAAAGAATTGCTGCAGTCAGAACAAGTCATCTCAACCGGTGGCGGAATCGTAAGCAGTATTCAAAATCGCAAATTATTAAAACAAAATCCTGAAAACATTTATTTGAAAACGGATTTTGAGACACTTTACCAGCGCCTTGAAGAAGATCAGAAACACCAGCGCCCGCTTTATTTGAACAATAGCAAAGCTGATTTAAAAAGTCTTTTTAATCAACGTCAGGCTTGGTATGAAGAAGTAGCTACAAAAGTTATTGATGTGACTACTTTGACACCGAAACAAATTGTGGAGGTGTTGCAATGAAAATTGGATTTTTAGGTCCGAAAGGGTCTTTTTCTCATCATGTGGCACAAGAAGCCTTTCCAGCAGATACTTTAGTTGCTTTTGAAAATATCACAGAAGTTGTAAAGGCTTATGAGACAGGTGAAGTAGATTATTCTGTGGTGCCGGTTGAAAATTCAATTGAAGGCAGTGTCCATGAAACATTGGATTATCTTTTTCATCAGGCTGCCATTTATGCTGTGGCGGAAGTTGTGCAACCGATACAACAACAGCTATTGGTCACAGCAACTGATAAGCCAGTAGAAAAAATCTTTTCTCATCCGCAGGCAATTGCGCAAGGCAAAAAATATATCCGTCAGCATTATCCACAAGCTAAAATCGAAATAACAGCTAGCACAGCTTATGCAGCCCGTTTTGTGGCTCAACATCCTGAAGAAAATTATGCAGCCATTGCTCCTAAAACTGCAGCCAGTGAATATGATTTGCAGATTATTGCAGAGGATATTCAAGAAATGGATGAGAATTTCACTCGTTTTTGGTTGCTTGGACAGTCAATCTCGGATTTGCCATTGTATCCGAAGGAAAAGAAAATGACGCTCGCTTTAACTTTGCCAGATAATCTACCTGGTGCTTTATACAAAGCCCTTGCAACTTTTGCATGGCGGGGAATTGATTTGACAAAGATTGAAAGCCGTCCATTGAAGACAGCCTTGGGAGAATATTTTTTCATTGTGGATATCAATAATGAAAAAGCGAATTTGGTATCATTTGCGATAAAAGAGTTAGAAACAATTGGTATTACTTATAAAATTTTAGGAAATTATACTGTTTATACCATTTCAGAAAAGTAGATTGGAGAAATCATGGGTAAAAAATCTGATAATCTCAGCCACCATGAGCAGTTGAGACTGGACTATCTTTACAAAAATATCCATTATTTAAATGAACGCGAGAAAAAAGAGTATCAATATCTTCTTAGCAAGCAAGAAGGAAACCAAACAATAGAGCCAGCTCGAGCAGTGAGAAGTAACTTTTCTGACCAACAGGTTCCTGAGAATTTTGGCTATACTGAACAAGGATTACCTCAATATCCAGAAAGAAGTCGCCGTAGTAAACGATCTAAAATTGAGCGCATACCAAACTATACAACCGAAAATGTAGAAAATCTGCCCAAGCCTAAAAAGGAAAAACGACATAGAAAATTACGTGTGAAGCGGATTCTAGGTTGGTTAGCACTTTTTGTGGTGTTGATTATTGGAGGGATGCTTTTTATGTTTATAAAAGGCTTGAACACCTCTAAAAGCAATCCAAATGCAAAAGCTGCTCAAACAGAGATTTTTCATGGGAAAGATACAAAAGACGGCGTGAATATACTTATTTTGGGTACAGATGGACGAATTGGGCAATCTTCTTCTGAAACGCGGACAGATTCGATCATGGTCTTAAATGTCGGTGGAAAAAATAAAAAAATGAAACTCGTCAGTTTCATGAGGGACACGCTCGTTCACATTGATGAAGTCAGCCAAGGATCGGGTTATGATCAAAAGTTAAATGTAGCGTATGCCATTGGAGAGCAAAATAAGAATCAAGGCGCTGAATTAGTACGCCAAGTGTTAAAAGATAACTTTGATATTGACATTAAATATTATGCCTTGGTTGATTTTTCGACCTTTGCAACAGCGATTGATACACTTTTTCCAAATGGTGTTGAAATGAATGCGAACTTTTCAACTATCAATGGCGAAAAAGTGAGTGAAGTTCAGGTGCCGGATGATCTTAATATGAAAGACGGCGTGGTTCCAGAGCAGACGATTAAGGTTGGCAAACAACGAATGGACGGTCGTACGCTTTTGAATTATGCGCGTTTCCGTAAAGATGATGAGGGAGATTTTGGACGTACACGTCGCCAGCAAGAGGTGATGAGTGCGATTATTCAGCAAATAAAAGACCCAACGAAACTGTTTACAGGATCTGAAGCACTTGGAAAAGTCTTTGCGTTAACTTCGACAAATATTCCCTATAGCTTTTTACTAACACATGGCTTATCTTCTCTTACCAATGCTCGTAATGGTGTTGAAAAGATGACTATTCCTAAAAATGGTGATTGGATAGATGCTTATGATATGTATGGTGGTCAAGGATTGCTTGTTGATTTTGAAGCTTATAAGACTAAATTAGCAAAACTTGGACTCAGATAATGATATAATAGAAAGTGATAATTTTGTCGCTTTCTTTTTTTGGGAAATGGCAGAGCAGATAGAAAGAGAAAATATGTTAAAAAAGAATGATGTGATAGAAGTTGAAATTGTAGATTTGAGTCATGATGGTGCAGGAATAGCTAAGGCAGAAGGGTTGGTTTTCTTTGTAGAAAATGCCTTACCAAGTGAAAAAATCCTTATGCGGGTTCTCAAGGTCAATAAAAAAATCGGCTTTGGTAAAGTAGAGGAGTTTCTTCGCACTTCAGACCAGCGTAATGAGAATCTTGATATGGCTTATCTGCGTACGGGAATTGCGGACTTGGGACATCTGAGCTATCCATCCCAGCTGGCCTTCAAACGCAAGCAAGTCAAAGACAGTCTCTATAAGATTGCTGGTTTGTCCAATGTTGAAGTGTCGCCGACACTTGGTATGGAGCAGCCGCTGGGCTACCGCAATAAGGCTCAAGTGCCTGTCCGCCGTGTCAATGGCCAGCTGGAAACAGGATTTTTCCGCAAAAATTCCCATGACCTCCTGCCGATTGAAGATTTCTATATTCAGGATCCAGTCATTGACCAAGTTATCCTCTTTACACGTGACTTGCTCCGTCGCTTTGACCTTAAACCTTACGATGAGCAGGAAAAGACTGGTCTCATTCGCAATCTAGTTGTTCGCCGTGGCCATTATTCTGGTGAAATCATGGTGATTTTGGTGACAACCAGGTCCAAGATTTTCCGAGTGGAGCAGCTGATTGAGCGTTTGGTAGAGGCCTTTCCAGCTATCGAGTCCATCATGCAGAATATCAATGATCAGAATACCAATACTATTTTTGGAAAAGACTGGCAAACGCTTCACGGTCGAGACTATATCACAGACCGCATGCTGAATAATGACTTCCAGATTGCTGCGCCAGCCTTTTACCAAGTTAATACTGAGATGGCAGAAAAACTTTATCAGACAGCTATTGACTTTTCCGAGCTGGCAGCAGATGATGTGGTGCTTGACGCTTACTCAGGCATCGGGACTATCGGTCTGTCAGTCGCTAAGCAGGTCAAGCAGGTCTATGGTGTAGAAGTGATTCCAGAAGCTGTCGAAAATAGCCAAAAGAATGCAGAAATCAACGGCATTACTAATACCCATTATGTTTGTGATTCAGCAGAAAATGCTATGGCTAACTGGAGTAAGCAAGACATCAAGCCAGACGTTATTCTGGTTGACCCACCACGAAAAGGCTTGACAGAAAGCTTCATCGAATCCAGTGTTAGTATGGAACCAAAGAAAATTATCTACATATCCTGCAACCCAGCAACCATGGCGCGTGACATCAAGCTCTACCAAGAACTGGGTTATAAACTGAAGAAAGTCCAGCCGGTTGACTTATTTCCTCAAACGCATCATGTGGAGTGCGTAGCTTTGCTCGCGAAAGCCTAGAAACCTTTGAACTAAAGCCATTTTGAAAAGCCTTGATTCCAAGGCTTTTTGTCGTATAGGGGGAGTATCAGAGTAAGAAAAAATAAATATAAGAATATAGACCTGATAGATGGAAGCGGTTAAGATTTGTTTCCATAAACTCATGGTGGGTAATCCTATGATAGAGACACAGTCATCTGTTAATAGTATATCATATGGAAGAAAGTATTGAACTTTTATTTTAGATAAACAATAATGTAAATAATAATAATTTTGATTTTATAAAACAAATTTATGAATCTGTTGTTCCTAAAAGTTTTAGACATTCTTTAGGGGAGTACTATACACCAGATTGGTTGGCTGAGAGAACTTTATTGAACTCAGTTAAAGAAATTGATACTAACATTCAAGATGTTTCAATAGTCGATCCAACTTGTGGCTCTGGAACTTTTATATTTAAATCTATTGAGCTAAAACGTAATGCTGGTAAGACCTAGGACAAATAATTCGTACGGTTAAAGGTTTTGATATAAATCCACTGGCCGTACAAACTGCTAAAACAAATTATATATTGTCAGTTTTGGATTTACTTTCATTGGATTCAGAATTTCACATCCCTATATATTATAATGATGTATTAAAATTAAATTGCCCAGTGGATAGTTCACAATCAAAAAACGAATTTGTAAATAATGTCTTAGATTCAAAGAGAAGGGACCTCAATATTGTCGAAGAGCTTGATAGGGTAGATTTAGTAGCAGGTAATCCACCTTGGGTAAATTGGGAGTACATGCCTGAAGAATATAGAAAATTGAATCAACACTTGTGGATTGACTATAATTTATTTTCAGCAAAAGGTAGAGATCTAAGTTTTTCAAAAGAGGATATATCAGTTCTAATTACTTATAGAGTGATTGATAGATTTTTAAAATATGGTGGCATACTCGGATTTGTAATCAGACAAGGAGTTTTTAAATCTTCATCAAACGGAGTAGGGTTTCGACATTTTTATGTTAAAGACCTTTTTGAATTAAAGGTATTACGGGTTGATGATTTATCAAAAATAAAAGTATTTGATAATGCAAGTAATACTACGGCAATGTTTTTCTGTAAAAAGGGAGAAAGAAATACTTACCCAGTTCCATACTATTTTTGGGAAAGGAGACATAATTTAAAAAGATTTAGCTATAATTCTTATTCTACATTAAAGGAAGTAGAGAGTCAGATTAATATTAAACCTCAAATTGCAGTACCTGCAATTGAAGATGATTTAACATCATTATGGCTAACTACAGAAGAGAATAAATTGTATGAACTAAAAAAAGTATTAGGGAGCAATGACTATCAGGCAAGAACTGGTGTATTTACAGGTGGTGCGAATGCAGTATATTGGCTTGATGTTATTTCTCGAAAGTCTGACTTAGTGAAAGTAAGGAATATTACAACTCGAGCAAAACGAAAAGTCGAAGATATACAGATGGACATAGAGCCAGAGTATATTTTTCCAATGTTAAAAGGGAGTAACGTAAGAAAGTGGAGATATGAATATAATTCATACTTACTATGCCCACATTCTATGGAAACGAAAATGTGGCCAATCTCCGGAGAAGAATTAAAACAATCCAATCCTAGGACTTATAGCTACTTAGAACATTTTAAGAATAATCTAGATAGTCGAAAAGGTTTTGCAGGTTGGGAAAAAGAAATACAAAGAAAAGAGTTTCACGCAATACTAAGAGTAGGAGAATATACATTTTCTAAATATAAAGTTGTCTGGAAATATATTGCATCAGAGTTTATCTGTGCGGTGGTAAGTGAAGTTGAAGATACGTTGTTAGGCAAGAAGATGCTGTTGCCTAATGAAAAAGTAATGTATGTTAGTCTTGATAATGAGTTAAAGGCTTATTACTTATGTGGTGTATTAAGCTCTTCTCTTATAGCAGAATGCGTGCAATCATATATGAATCCAACAAGTATATCAGCGCATGTTCTAGATAAATTAAATATTCCTAAATTTGAGGCTAACAATACTATTCATTTACAAATTGCTCAAGCTTGCAAACAGGGGCATTTAGATGGAGATATCATAACAAACACCAAAATTATAGATAGCCTTATAATGGAATTAGTGAAATAATACAATCTAATCTAGGTTATGTTAAAATTTAATTTCCTATGTCTATAGAAATGACTTTGAGAGATAAGGTTGCAAAATAGATTGTTTTAAATAACCCATATGCCAATTTCTTAACAAAAAGGAATTAGAGTCAGTATTTCTTAAAAATGTGATTCTGAGTCTTTTATAGTTTCATCAGAGTCTTTTTATTCATTTTCTTAATTACAATTTTATTGATATGCTTCTAATCCCTCACTTCTTTTCTTATAATAAAGCTGCAGATTTCTGGAAAGGAGGAAAAATGGTCAAAAGGAGTTCTAAGAAATTAACGAAGAAGCAAGAGCGTATCCGTAATGCCTTTGAATCTGAGAGAACGGTAGAGGTCATTCCAGCAGTTGTGCAGAATGCTAGCTTGGGAGAGCAGAAGACCCGTGTGGCAGCTTATTGTCGGGTGAGCACTTTTGATGAATCCCAATCAGGTAGTTTTGAACTGCAGAAACAAACTTATTTGGAACGGATTCAGAATACTCCCAACTGGGAGTTGGCTGGTATTTATGCTGATCAGGGCGCATCTGGTACTACCATTAAGCATCGTGAGCAGTTTCAAAAAATGCTTGAAGACTGTAGGCAAGGGAAAATCGATTTGATACTGGTCAAGAGTATCAGTCGGTTTGCTCGGAACCAGCTTGACTTCATCAGTATCTACCGAGAGCTGAAAGCTTTACCTCGTCCAGTAGGTATTTTAATAGAAGACATAAATCTAAATACGCTGGATACCAAAGGTGAGCTGGTATTAGGAGTTATGTCTATAGTAGCTCAAGGCGAGAGTGAACAGAAGAGTGCTTCAATTACCTGGTCGATTATTGAGCGTTTCAAATGTGGCATTCCGATTATTCCGACACATAACCTTCTGGGCTACACCAAGGACAAGTATGGTTAAATCGTGATTGATGATTCGGAAGCCAAGGTAGTAAGGTATATCTATGATTTCTACATGAACGGCAGGACTGCGCGTGAGATTGCTGATGCGTTAATGGAGCACCATATTCCAACGGTCACCGGACTTGAAAACTGGTCTACCCTTGCTGTCAACAATATTCTTAGGAATGAGAAATACAAGGGTGAGATTATTATGCAGAAAACCTATACGGTAGACTGCTTTAGTCATAAGACACGGAAGAATAATGGTGAACGGCCGAAATACCGACTGAGAAATGGAATTCCTTCAATCATATCTGACTCTGACTGGAGTTTAGTACAGGAGCTACTCTCTCAACCGAGAAGAAGAACGAAATCTGCAAAGTTAGCTGTTGTGCCAAAACTCTATGTAAAAAAAGTGAAGTCAGGTATACTGAAGGATTTTATTGTACTCGATTCTTTATGGAAGAAGAAGGAGATTCGAACTGTATTTAAAGGAGAAGAGTGATGAGATTTTCAGACTACGACTTACAGGTTATTACCATTGAGAAAAATGCCAGTGATTACAGTATGACTGTAAACAAGAACTTTGTGACCTTTAGTAAGGCCATAGCTGCTGAGCTGAATTACCCAAGTCATGTCATTGTGGCCTTCAACAAGGACACAAAGGTTATGGGAATTCAAGTTTGCCATGCCAATACCAAAGGCGCTTATGAGTTCTGCAAGTCTAAGAAGGTTAGAAAAGGTGTGGTTCAGATGGTGAACAAGAACCTGAAAGAAGCTCTCTTGACCATCATGCCAGATTGGGAAAGTAATAAACGCTACAAAGTACCAGGTATTCACATTGCTGAAGATAGGGCCTTTGTCTTTGAGTTAAAAGGCTATGAGGTTCTTGAGGACTTTAGAAAGAAATAAATCTAAATCAAAGCAAAAAAAGAGGTAGAGCCTATCCAGACTCTGCCTTTTTATAATGAGTAAATTATGTTTAAAATAAACATAATATGTGGAGTTTTCACAAAAAAAGAGTTATAATGAAGAAAAAGAGAAAAGGAAGGAGTTAGCCATGAATAAGAATCAACGATTGGATGAATTAGTAAAATTAGTTGATAGAGCGGGTTCTGTCACCGTTTCAGAAATTATGGAAAGTTTGAAAGTTTCTGATATGACAGTGCGACGTGATTTGACTGAGCTGGAAAAACAAGGAAAAATAACCCGTATATTTGGAGGAGCTAAAAGTAATAAACCTTCACCATACCGTGAGATTCCCCATGAGGAAAAACTTTTCAAAAATATTGAAGCAAAGCGAACTGTCGCAAAAAAAGCTGTGGAGTATATTAAAGATGGGGATACGATTTTCCTTGGTCCGGGCACCTCTGTAGAAGTGCTGGCTGAAGAAATTTCCAACCGAAATCTGCGTGTGATCACCAACTGTCTGCCTATCTTTAATGACCTGCTCAAGAAAAAATCAGATACCTTTAAAGTCTTTCTTCTGGGTGGGGAGATGAGGGAAGCCACCCAGGCTTTTGTGGGGGAAATGACTAACGCTATCATGGACCGTATGTACTTTACAAAGATGTTCTTTAGTGGCAACGGCATTAAGAATGGTCAAATCATGACTTCCTCTTTTGAAGAAGCCTATACTCAAAAACTAGCTTTGGAACGCTCGACAGAATCCTATCTTCTCATAGACTCGTCTAAGGTTGGTAAAGAAGATTTTACCACTATCTGTCCCTTGTCTGAAATTACAGCTGTCATCACGGATCAGACTTCTGATACCTCACATGAGGAATTGGAAACCTATACCAAAGTTATTTCATAAGGAATTCGAAAGCCCTGAATCGGGGCTATTTGTTTGTCTTTCACATCTTTTAAAATATTTGATTAAAATAAACAAAAAATGTTGACAGATAACCGAAAAAGGAGTATATTATGATTATAGAAAACAGATAGTGATTTATTTAAACACAATTCTGTTAAAAACAATCAAATAAAGGAGAACGCTCATGGCAATTATTATTGGAGCAGATGCTGCTGACAGCAAGCTGAAAGATGTGGTCAAAGATTTTCTCGTTGGGGAAAACTTTGAAGTGGTGGATGTGACCAAAGATGGTCAAGACTTTGTCGATGTGACTTTGGCAGTTGCAGCAGAAGTCAATAAGCAAGAAGAGAATCTTGGGATTGTCATCGATGCTTATGGAGCAGGCCCATTCATGGTCGCAACCAAGATTAAAGGAATGGTAGCCGCAGAAGTTTCTGACGAACGCTCAGCCTATATGACCCGTGGCCATAACAACTCTCGTATGATTACGATGGGCTCTGAAATCGTTGGAGAAGGCCTGGCGAAAAACATTGCTAAAGGCTTTGTCAATGGCAAGTATGACGGCGGCCGCCACCAAATCCGTGTCGACATGCTCAACAAGATGTGCTAAGAAAAGGAGAATTCAAATGAAAATTGCAATTGGATGTGACCATATCGTAACCAACGAAAAAATGGCAGTTGTTGACTTCTTGAAATCAAAAGGCTATGAAGTACAAGACTACGGTACTTACGACCATGTTCGGACTCATTATCCTATCTATGGGAAGAAAGTCGGTGAAGCAGTCGCTAGTGGCAAGGCAGACTTGGGAATTTGTATCTGTGGTACTGGGGTAGGTATTAACAACGCAGTAAACAAGGTACCTGGTATCCGCTCAGCTTTGGTGCGGGACATGACCTCAGCTCTCTATTCCAAAGAAGAACTCAATGCCAATGTTATCGGTTTTGGCGGTAAAATCACTGGTGAACTTCTCATGTGTGATATTATCGAAGCCTTCATTCATGCAGAATACAAACCAAGTGAAGAAAACAAGAAACTGATTGCCAAGATTGCTCATGTTGAGAGCCAAAATGCTGATCAGACCAATCCGGATTTCTTCAAAGAATTTCTTGAAAAATGGGAGCGTGGAGAATACCACGACTAGTGAGGTAGGCTTATGATTCTTACAGTTACTATGAATCCTTCGATTGACATTTCTTATCCCTTAGATGTCTTTGAATTAGATACGGTCAATCGTGTGGCAGAAGTCAGTAAGACGGCCGGCGGCAAAGGTCTCAATGTGACCAGGGTTCTGGCAGAAATTGGAGATAATGTTGCTGGAACAGGGCTAATCGGTGGCACCAATGGCGATTTCTTACTGCAGCACCTTCCTCAAAATACTCAAGCCTACTTTTATGAGATTGCTGGAGATACAAGAAACTGTATCGCCATTCTCCATGAGGGGCAGCAGACAGAAATTTTGGAGGCTGGACCAACCATTGCACCAGAAGAAGCGAATGGCTTCTTACACCACTATCGGTCTTTGATGAAAGCAACTGATGTAGTTGCCATTTCCGGAAGTTTGCCTGCGGGGTTACCGACTGATTTTTATGTTCAGTTAGTTGAAATTGCCCACCAATTTGGCAACAAAGTAGTCCTGGACTGTTCAGGTGCTGCACTTCAAGCAGCCTTGGAATCGCCTGTTAAACCAACAGCCATCAAACCCAATAATGAAGAATTGTCTCAATTATTAGGCCGGGAAGTTTCCAAGGACTTGAATGAACTGAAGGAAGTTCTTTCGGAACCGCTTTTTGACGGAATCGAATGGATTATTGTATCGCTCGGGGCAGGTGGTGCTTTTGCCAAGCATTGGGATACTTTCTACAAGGTGGATATTCCTAAAATTGAAGTAGTCAATCCAGTTGGTTCTGGTGATTCTACGGTTGCGGGTATCTCCTCTGCCTTAAGTCATCAGGTGGATGATCAGTCTCTTTTGAAAAAGGCAAATGTCCTGGGGATGCTCAATGCCCAGGAAAAAATGACCGGGCATGTCAATGTCTCTAACTACGACACTCTATATAATCAAATTACAGTGAAAGAGGTATAAAGAATGGTATTAACAGAACAAAAACGTAAATATATGGAAAAACTGTCTGACGAAAATGGCATCATCTCAGCTTTGGCTTTTGACCAGCGTGGCGCTTTGAAACGTCTCATGGCTCAATACCAAGAGACAGAGCCAACAGTGGAACAAATGGAAGAACTCAAAGTCTTGGTTGCAGAAGAACTGACTCCATATGCTTCCTCTATGCTGCTGGACCCTGAATACGGTCTGCCTGCTACAAAGGCTTTAGACAAAAATGCAGGTCTCTTGCTTGCCTATGAAAAGACCGGCTATGATACTTCCAGCACCAAACGCCTGCCAGACTGTCTGGATGTTTGGTCCGCAAAACGTATCAAAGAACAAGGTGCAGATGCTGTTAAGTTCTTGCTCTACTATGATGTAGATAGCTCTGATGAACTCAACCAACAAAAGCAAGCCTATATTGAACGTGTGGGTTCTGAGTGTGTGGCAGAAGATATTCCATTCTTCCTTGAAATCTTGGCTTATGATGAAAAAATTGCGGATGCGTCTAGCGCAGAGTATGCTAAAGTAAAACCTCGCAAGGTTATTGAAGCGATGAAAGTCTTCTCTGATCCACGCTTTAACATTGATGTTCTGAAAGTGGAAGTGCCGGTTAATGTGAAATATGTAGAAGGCTTTGGCGATGGAGAAGTAGTGCATACGAAAGAAGAAGCAGCTGCCTTCTTCAAACAACAGGATGAAGCAACTAATCTTCCTTATATCTATCTGAGCGCTGGTGTAGCAGCTAAGCTTTTCCAAGAAACTCTGGTCTTTGCCCACGAATCTGGTGCTAACTTCAACGGAGTGCTTTGCGGCCGTGCAACTTGGGCCGGCAGTGTCAAAGACTATATTGAGCAAGGGGAAGAAGCAGCTCGTCAATGGCTCCGGACAAGCGGCTTTCAAAATATTGATGAGCTCAATCAAGTGCTTAAGCAAACAGCGACTTCTTGGAAAGAAAGAGTCTAATTCTGCTATTTTATAATGAAATTTTTAACAGCTCTGATTTAAAATAGAAGGGGGAAATAAAAATCCAACGTAAGCGTTTCTGCATAAAATAGAGCTTCTGGAAATTTCCTAAAATAGGATCAGTCATTGGTATCCATTTAGGGAGAGTTATCAATGACTGATTTTCGTTTAAAATCACCAAAAAAAGAAAAAAATGTTTAAAAAGCTCAAAGAAAGGGTTTACAAATTATTAACCTTATGATATACTATAGTCACAAGTTAATAAAAGGTGAATGTTAGTAACTAAGATTA
Source organism: Streptococcus sp. HMSC067A03 (assembly GCF_001814295.1). NCBI lineage: Bacteria > Bacillati > Bacillota > Bacilli > Lactobacillales > Streptococcaceae > Streptococcus > Streptococcus sp. HMSC067A03. Next base: position 115,082 of record NZ_KV815682.1, read on the forward strand.
CGCATGATCACAGACGAATTAGAGGTAAAAAACTTTCTAAGGGTGTTTGTGGTCATTTTTTATTTTCACAATTCTTGAATATTCAAGTAAGGAGGTTACCATGTATCGGATTCTAAATCCAATGAACCACAATGTCGCTCTTGTCAGAAATGAAAAGGGGGAAGAGTTGGTCATTGTTGGGAAGGGAATCATTTTTGGTAAAAAGAAGGGTGATTTTATCCCAAAAGAAAAGGCTGAGAAAGTCTTTCGGATGAAAACGGAGGAATCGAGAGAAAACTTTGTGAGTCTTCTCAAAGATGTTCCGCTGGATTTCATCACTGTGACCTACGAAGTGATTGACAGTCTTTCAAGGAAGTACAGCTATCCGGTTCAAGATTATATCTATGTCACTTTGACGGACCATATCTACTGTTCTTATCAAGCAGTACAACAGGGACGCTACAAGGACAGCGCTCTTCCAGATGCTAGAGAGAAATATCCAGTTCCTTATCAAATCGCTCAAGAAGCAGTTACTATCTACAGAGAGCGCTTGTTAGATACTTTCCCTGATGATGAGGTAAACCGAATAGCCTATCACTTTATCAATGCCGAGGGCAATTCTGATCCTGAGGGGCAAAGCCATCTGGATAAGCGAAAGGAAATCCTGGGAGCTGTGGAAGCTGAGTTAAGGAAGAATGATATTAGAAGAACGGCTGAAAACAGCAACTTCTATGACCGCTTCATGATTCACTTAAATTATTTCTTAGACTATTTAGATAGGAGTCGGGATGATAATGTGTCACTCCTTGAAATGGAAAGTCAGATAAAGCTGACTTATCCAGAAGCCTATCAAATTGGAAGTACCATTTACAAGATTGTCGCTCAACAAACTGGAGTAGATGTATACAACAGTGAGCGAGTCTACCTTGTTTTACATATTCAACGATTACTTTAACTAAAAAAGGAGGTTCTGTCATGAACAGAGAAGAAGTAACATTACTTGGTTTTGAAATTGTAGCCTATGCAGGCGATGCCCGTTCCAAACTGTTGGAAGCCTTAAAGGCTGCAGAAGCGGGAGATTTTGCTAAGGCAGATGCCTTGGTGGAAGAAGCCAATGGCTGCATCGCTGAAGCTCATCATGCTCAGACCAGTCTCTTGACAAAAGAAGCTGCTGGCGAGGACTTGGCTTACAGTGTGACCATGATGCACGGCCAGGATCACCTAATGACTACTATCTTGCTAAAAGACATGATGCACCATTTGATTGAACTATACAAAAGAGGAGTAAAATAATGAACAAACTCATCGGACTTATTGAGAAAGGGAAGCCTTTCTTTGAGAAGATTTCTCGGAATATCTATCTCCGTGCTATTCGGGATGGCTTTATCGCTGGTATGCCAGTCATCCTCTTTTCATCTATCTTTATCTTGATTGCCTATGTGCCAAATGCTTGGGGCTTCCACTGGTCTAAGGACATTGAAACTTTCCTTATGACTCCTTATAGCTATTCGATGGGGATTCTGGCATTCTTTGTAGGCGGAACAACCGCTAAGGCTCTGACAGACTCTGTCAATCGTGATCTGCCAGCGACAAACCAGATTAACTTCTTGTCTACGATGCTGGCTTCCATGGTCGGCTTCCTCCTGATGGCTGCTGAACCTGCTAAGGAAGGTGGCTTCCTGACTGCCTTTATGGGAACCAAAGGTCTTTTGACAGCTTTCATCGCAGCCTTTGTAACGGTTAATGTCTACAAGGTTTGTGTGAAAAATAATGTCACCATTCGTATGCCAGAAGAAGTTCCACCAAATATTTCCCAAGTATTTAAGGACTTGATTCCATTCACTTTGTCAGTGGTTATCCTTTATGCCTTTGAACTGATTGTTAAAGCATCTCTTGGTGTAACTGTTGCAGAATCTATCGGTACGCTTCTGGCTCCTCTCTTCTCTGCAGCTGATGGTTATCTCGGAATTACCCTTATCTTTGGTGCTTATGCTTTCTTCTGGTTTGTGGGTATCCATGGTCCATCAATCGTTGAACCAGCTATTGCAGCCATTACTTATGCCAATATCGATGCCAACCTGCACTTGATTCAAGCTGGTCAACATGCGGATAAGGTCATCACCTCTGGTACACAAATGTTCATCGTTACCATGGGTGGTACTGGTGCAACCTTGATTGTTCCATTCCTCTTCATGTGGCTCTGTAAATCAGAACGAAACAGGGCTATCGGACGTGCCTCTGTTGTTCCTACCTTCTTTGGAGTTAACGAACCAATCCTCTTTGGAGCTCCTATCGTATTGAATCCAATCTTCTTCATTCCATTCATCTTTGCCCCAATTGCCAATGTCTGGATTTTCAAATTCTTTGTCGATACCTTGAACATGAACTCCTTCTCAGCTAACCTTCCATGGGTAACCCCTGGACCTCTGGGAATTGTTCTTGGTACCAACTTCCAACTCTTGTCATTCGTCCTTGCGGCTCTTCTGGTTGTAGTGGATATTATCATCTACTACCCATTCGTCAAGGTTTATGATGAACAAATTCTGGAAGAAGAACGTTCTGGTAAATCAAACGATGCTCTGAAAGAAAAGGTTGCGGCTAACTTCAATACAGCTAAAGCAGATGCGATTCTTGAAAAAGCAGGTGCTGCAGAAGAAGCTCCAGCTCAAAATAATATTACAGAAGAAATAAATGTCCTTGTTCTTTGTGCTGGTGGTGGGACCAGTGGTCTCTTGGCTAACGCTCTCAATAAAGCGGCAGCCGAGTACAATGTCCCTGTTAAAGCAGCAGCTGGTGGCTACGGAGCTCACCGTGAAATGCTTCCTGAGTTTGACCTTGTTATCCTGGCTCCTCAAGTCGCTTCTAACTTTGAAGATATGAAGGCCGAGACAGATAAATTAGGCATCAAATTAGCTAAGACAGAAGGAGCACAATATATTAAGCTCACTCGTGATGGACAAGGCGCTCTGAAATTTGTTCAGGAACAGTTTGAAGACTAAATCAGTTAGCTTATTTGAGATGAAGCAAAATAAGTACTTTCCCTGTTTCCTTTCCAATGCTTCATCTCAAATACTATTATAAAGAGGAGAAAAAGATGGCAAAAACACTCCCAAAAGATTTTATTTTCGGTGGGGCTACGGCAGCTTATCAGGCTGAAGGAGCTACTCACACAGATGGTAAAGGTCCCGTTGCTTGGGATAAATACTTAGAAGATAATTATTGGTATACGGCAGAACCTGCCAGTGACTTTTATCATAAATATCCAGTTGACCTGGCATTGGCTGAGGAGTACGGTGTGAATGGTATCCGTATTTCGATTGCTTGGTCTCGCATATTCCCAACTGGATATGGTCAAGTCAACCAAAAAGGTGTCGAGTTCTACCACAATTTGTTTGCGGAATGTCATAAACGGCATGTGGAACCATTTGTGACCCTTCATCACTTTGATACTCCGGAAGCCTTGCATTCAAATGGTGATTTTCTCAATCGTGAGAATATCGAACATTTTGTGGACTATGCAGCTTTCTGTTTTGAAGAATTCCCAGAAGTTCGCTATTGGACGACCTTTAATGAGATTGGGCCGATTGGAGACGGCCAGTATCTCGTTGGAAAATTTCCGCCGGGCATCCAATATGACCTAGCCAAGGTCTTCCAATCCCATCACAATATGATGGTCTCTCACGCTCGTGCAGTAAAGCTCTATAAGGATAAGGGCTACAAGGGTGAAATCGGAGTTGTTCATGCACTCCCTACCAAGTATCCTCTTGATCCGGAAAATCCGGATGATGTGGTTGCAGCAGAGTTGGAAGACATTATCCATAACAAATTTATCTTGGATGCGACTTATCTGGGATATTATTCCGAAAAAACCATGGCTGGAGTCAATCATATTCTGACTGCCAATGGTGGTACTTTGGATTTACGAGATGAAGATTTTGAAGCACTCGAAGCGGCTAAAGACCTCAATGATTTCCTGGGCATCAACTACTACATGAGTGACTGGATGCAGGCTTTTGATGGAGAAACTGAAATTATTCACAATGGAAAAGGTGAAAAAGGCAGTTCTAAATATCAAATCAAAGGGGTCGGCCGTCGGGTAGCGCCAGACTATGTTCCAAGAACGGACTGGGATTGGATTATCTATCCGCAAGGACTCTATGACCAAATCATGCGGGTTAAGAAGGACTATCCAAACTACAAAAAAATCTATATTACCGAGAATGGATTAGGTTATAAAGATGAGTTTGTGAACAATACGGTCTATGATGATGGACGGATTGACTATGTTAAACAACACTTAGAAGTCTTATCTGATGCCATTGCTGATGGAGCAAATGTCAAAGGTTACTTTATTTGGTCGCTGATGGATGTCTTTTCTTGGTCTAATGGTTATGAAAAACGTTATGGGCTTTTCTATGTGGATTTTGATACGCAAGAACGCTATCCAAAGAAGAGTGCTCACTGGTATAAACAAGTAGCTAAAACACAAATTATTGAGTAGGTTTTAAAGATACTTCTTTATTATAATTTCTAATATAAAACGAGAATGTGAGTCTTTGAACTGATATTCTCGTTTTCTTTTGTTTTGGAGGAAAAAATGGTTATTGAATTAAGAAATAATGAATTAACTGTACAGTTTAAGGAGTTTGGAGGTGCTTTATCATCAATTAAAGATGAAGATGGAATAGAATATCTTTGGCAAGGGAATCCACAATATTGGAGTGGCCAGGCCCCTGTTTTATTCCCCATTTGTGGAAGTGTTCGTGACGATAAAGTTAGTTTTGATTCTGACAACAAAGATATTCTAAGGATTATTCCTAGACACGGTTTAGTTAGAAAAGAAAATTTTTTATTTAGACAGATTGATGAGCAAACGATAGCTTTTACTTTTAAATCCACAGAAGTTACTTTGAAAAATTATCCTTTTAACTTTGTATTAAAAATTATTTATCGCTTACACGAGTCAACGATAACGACTCAATATCAAGTGACGAATACTGAAAATAATAGGATATTACCCTATTTTATTGGAGGACATCCAGGTTTTAATTGCCCGTTAATAGATAGCGATATTTACGAAGATTATTATTTGGAATTTTCTGAAGAAGAGACTTGTAGTATCCCTAAAAGTTTCCCAGAGACAGGGTTGCTTGATTTACAAAATCGTACACCGTTTCTCATGAATGAAAGAAAGATTGATTTAGTACATTCACTGTTTTCTCATGACGCCATTACATTTGACAAACTTAAGTCTCGTAGTGTCAGTTTGAAATCTAAGAAAAGTAATAAAGGACTGAGAGTGGATTTTAAAGATTTTTCTAACTTAATTATTTGGTCAACAACTAATAATGGTCCGTTTATTGCTTTAGAACCATGGAGTGGTTTATCTACTTCACCTGAAGAAAGTGATATTTTTGAAGAGAAACGACAAGTGACATTTGTGGAACCAGGAGAAACAAGTATTAAATCATTCGATATTACAATTTTGTAATCACAAGAAGATCAATATGTCCAGAAAAGTTAAAAACTAGTTTCAAAAAACATGCATCTGTCTTATGAGAAAAGGAAAAATATTATACCATTTTTTGATAGCTAACAGCATTAGAAACCTCAAATGGCATTCAGATAAGGATGATATAAATTTTGCTGTCATAACATGACAATTTCCCAGCTTTTTTCTGAAAGTGACATATACTTTTCTTAGGAGAAAGCTAGATGTACCAACGTATAAGAGATTTGAGGGAAGATCATGATTTCACTCAAAGATATGTTGCAGAAGTGCATTCCTTTTCTCATACTAACTATGCAAAAATTGAGAGAGGGGAGGTGGTTTTAACAGCCGATGTTCTTATAAAACTCTCTAAACTCTATAACGTTAGTACAGATTATATTTTAGGACTAACTGATTATCCTCATAAAATCAATTTTAAAAAATAGTCTCTCCTTGATTTGTTCTTTGACAATTGAATAAACCGAGGTGGGACTTTCTTATTTGTTGAGCAGCTTAGTATGATACGCTGGGATATGAGCGGTAATTGTCAGCTATAAAATAGAGTGGTCCTCTATATGCCAAGATTACAAATAAGGACAATGATACTTCTGAACGTTCAGGCTGCCAGCGTAAAAGGACAGCGGGTGAAATGCCCATGAGTGATCTAACCAATCATACCCACGGAGGATTTTATATAGTACAATTTACGAGGAGGGGAGAGTTTGAATCAATCAGCAGTAAAATATAGTATGCAACTATCAATGCTTAACTTTTTATACTCAAAAAATATGCTATCGAAAAATGAGTATGAAAAGATAAAAAACAAACTGCGTATTAAGTACACAAAATAGCTGACCTTTTTGTTTGAACGCGGTAATATAGAATCAAAAAGGAGGAATTTCAGTTATGAAAAAAAATAATGTTGAAATAATAAAGGCTGATTCTTTAGTTAGACGAAGAGGTATCAATGTAGAAAGACATTTAAAAAGGGTTGCTGCGTATTGTCGAGTGAGTTCTGATAGTGAGGATCAAAAAAACAGTTATGAATCTCAAGTAAGACATTACAAAGATTATATCTCTCAGTGTTCAGATTGGGAACTTGCAGATATTTATGCAGATGAAGGAATTTCAGGAACACAAACAGGAAAGAGACAAGATTTTCAACGTTTAATAACTGATTGTATGAATGGAGAAATCGATTATATTGTCACTAAAGCAATTGCTAGATTTGCAAGAAATACCTTAGATACTTTGAAGTATGTCAGAATGTTAAAGGATATGCAAATTGGAGTATATTTTGAAGAAGAAAATATAGATACCCTCACAATGGATGGAGAACTGCTTCTGACTATTCTGAGCTCCGTTGCACAGCAAGAAGTAGAGAATACTTCTGCCCATGTGAAAAAGGGATTGAAAATGAAGATGCAACGTGGTGAATTGATTGGTTTTCAAGGGTGCTTAGGCTATGACTATGATATAGAAACTAAGAAACTTTCTATAAATAAAGAAGAAGCAATAATAGTTCGTTATATTTTTGAAAGATACTTAGAAGGTATTGGAGGGAAAGTCATAGCAAGGGAACTTGATGAACTAGGTTACAAATCTCCAAGAGGATTAGATCATTGGAATGATACAACAGTCTTAGGAATCATAAAGAATGAAAAATATAAGGGTGATATTCTTATGGGAAAAACTTTTACAGTTGATCCAATAAGCAAGAGACGGTTGAGTAATTTGGGAGAAGAAGATAAGTACTATATCAAAGATAATCATGAAGCAATAATATCTAAAGAAGATTTTGAAAAAGCTCAGGAAATTAGATTGCGTCGAGCAGGAAATAAGAAGACTGCTGCAAATGTAAATGGCAAACGTGAACGCTATTCAAAAATGTATGCTTTTAGTAGCATGTTAGAATGTGGTTTTTGTGGTTCATTATTGTCTAGAAGAAGTTGGCACTGTCGTTCAGATTATCGAAAAGTTGTGTGGCACTGTGTTACTTCGATAAAAAAAGGGAAAAAATATTGTAAACATAGTAAAGGATTAGAGGAGGTAGCTATTGAGGGAGCTTTCATGGAAGCTTACAGACAACTATATCATTCAAACGAAAATATAATGACAGACTTACTTGAAACGATTGAATCTGAATTGAATGACAATAGTCTCAATAAGGAGCTAAAAAAAATTACTAATAAACTTCATGCATTGTTAAAAAAAGAGGAGAATCTTGTAAATTTAAGGCTAGAAGGGGAAATTAGTGATTCTATCTATACCGAAAAATACAATGAGATTTCATCAGAAAAAGAGTATCTTGCTGAAGAAAAAGTAAATATTGAAGCAACTTTAAAATCAGAAATCGATGTAAAGAAGAGACTTACTGAGTTTAAGCAATTACTATCTTCTCAGAAAATACTCACGGAGTTTGATCGTACAGTTTTTGAAAGCATTGTTGAGAAAATTATCGTAGGTGGTGTTAATAGTGATGGAAAAATTGATCCAGCAATGTCAACTATTATTTTCAAAACAGGAGAAACTCAAAATAAGAATGGAAAAAAATTTAAAAGTAAACGCAAAAATGCTAAACTAAAATCAGATAAATTGTGTTCTCAAAACAGTGACGAGAATAAAAAATTGTATTCCCAAGAGATAGACAACACATGTGGAGGTAGTATCACTGCTTATACGAGATGATCTATCGGCGAAGTGTAAGGAAATGGTCTGTTCTGAGATAAGATAAGACTTTAGATAAGAAGTTTTTATTAAAGTATTGTATTGATATGTAGGCTATATTTTAATTTTGGGAATTAGGACGTAATACGAAATCTGGGAATGCTGATATAACAGTTGAAGATAATGAAGGTACACCTTTTCTTATAATTGAAGCTAAGACTTTTGGAAATGAATTTGATAAAGAGTGGAAAATACAGAAGTTGATGGTGGTCAACTTTTCTTATATGAAAAACAAGAAAATAAGGCAAGAGCTCTAGTTTTATATGCTTCTCAAATTGAAGCTGGTGAGATTAAACGGATGTATCATGCAATTCATTTGATTGATAATACCGATTTTCTTTCAACTCTGGATAATCCAAAATCATATAATGATGCTAAAGGAGGAAATGACAAATTCGAAATTTGGCGTGATATCTATCAACAAGATTATGTTACAAATGGAGTATTAGAAGCTAACATTAAGACTTTTTAAATTGGACAAGCGAAATCTTCAATTGCTGATTTAAAAGAAATCGCACATGATGAAGTTCAAAAAAAATATAATCAATCTGCAACAATTCTTCGTAAGTATAATGTTGGCGGACGTGAAAATGCCTTCGATAAACTCGTCAATCTCTTCTTAGCAAAAATTGTAATATAGAACATCAGAATGAAGCAATAAAACAAATAGAAAAATTAGAAGATTTGATTGTGATTGAAGAAAGTAAGATTGTAGAAATTCAAAAACAGAAAACAGATATCTTAGAAAGATATTTAAATGAATAAAAAGTATTTTTGAGTAGGTGTAACATTTACCTGATGTAAATCTGTTGAATTTCAAGGGCAAATCAATCAATTTTATTTCTCAGTATAGATAATCGTCAAGCATATATAGGAAACATTCTCCTCTTTGTCAAGTCTAACTTTTTAGCACGCTCATTCAGACTAAACGAACTGAATATTTTCAAGCTGAGCCTTTCTCACGCCACTTTTCTATAAATTCTGCTTAGACGAACGATTAAAATATTTTGAATCTACTTCGTATTTACTCTTCATAAAAAGATTGATATAATAGCTTTGAAAGCGCTTAAAAATTCAATTTAAAAAGGAGATTAAATGACTTTAGAAACAAAAAACATTGCCATTCAAGATACTTATGGCGATCGATTCCAACATTGTTGGGGATGTGGTCCTAAGAATGAGTCAGGCTTGCATTTAAAAACTTATCCTAGTCTTGATGGAACAAGCTGTATTAGTAAGATAACACCAGCTCGCCAGTATACTGGTGGTGTTCCAGCTAATCTATTTGGTGGCATGATTGCCATGATTTTTGATTGTCACGGTACCGCTTCAGCAGCTTGGTTTGCCCATCAAAATAAGGGGTTAGATTTAACAGAAGAAACGGTGATTGGACGATTTATTACAGCTCGATTGGAAGTGGATTATAAAAGTCCAACACCTATTGATGAGGAAATTACGGTTGTCTCTCGACTTGAAGAATTGGGTGAAAGAAAAGTCATTGTGACAATGGAGATGACAGTAGCGGATCAGGTACGTGCCAAAGCAAAAATGGTAGCAGTAGCAGTGAAAGATAATATGTAACGGATTTTCCCTTGGTTCATTACACCAAGGGATTATTTTGATTATTTAAAAAATCTCTTTAATATTAAATTAATAGTAAACATCTCAGTTAAAACGATGAAGAAATGACAACAAAGCTTTAGAAACTATGGATTTCATTACAAAAATATTTAACCAGTATTTGGTCTATGTAAAATTTGTTTTTCTAATGCGGAATTTTTGGTATAAAATAAAAGTATCTTGATTTATAGAATTGAGAATTTCTTGTTTCTTTTGTGGAAATAGTAGAAAATGGAGCGTAGATGTAGTATAATGCGATTGTTATGGGTTTTAATTTTAAAAGGTAAATCTTAAGAAAGGGCGAAAAATGACAATCTCAATCATCATTCCTTGTTTTAATGAGGAAGAGTCGCTTCCGTTGTTTTATGCGGAAATGGAAAAAATTAAATCTCAGATAAATGATCATTTTGAATATATCTTTGTCAATGACGGCTCAAAAGATAGAACTTTATCTATTTTACGAGAGCTCAGTGAGAAAAATAACAGTGTTCGTTATCTTTCTTTTTCGAGAAATTTTGGGAAAGAAGCAGCTCTGTATGCAGGTCTCAAATATGCAACTGGTGATTTAGTGACTGTCATGGATGCGGATTTGCAAGACCCACCTGCATTATTGATTCAAATGAAAAATATGCTAGATGAAAATGCTGAATTGGATTGCGTAGGAACGCGTCGTACAACACGCGAGGGAGAACCTCTGATTCGTAGTTTTTTTGCGAAGATGTTTTATAAATTGATTAATAAAATTAGCCAAGTTGAAATGGTAGATGGAGCGCGTGATTTCCGTCTCATGCGTCGACAGATGGTAGATGCTGTTTTAGAGGTTTCTGAGTATAATCGTTTTTCCAAAGGGATTTTTGCTTGGGTTGGATTTAAAACAAAATATTTGGAATATAAGAACGTGGAGCGAGTTGCAGGAAAAACCAGTTGGAATTTCTGGCAATTATTGAATTATTCTCTAGAAGGGATTATAAACTTTTCAGATGCTCCTTTGACAATAGCTTTTTGGGGAGGTATTGTTGCCTGCTTATTGGCATTTTTCCTTATCATTATTGTCATTATTCGTACCTTGATTTTTGGGGATCCTACAGCTGGCTGGCCTTCTATGGTTTCGATTATTCTTTTTCTAGGTGGTTTTCAGTTGTTGACAATTGGCATTCTTGGTAAGTATATTGGGAAAATTTTTATGGAAACCAAAAAAAGGCCAATTTATGTTATTAAAGAAAAGAGCGAGTAGAAAAAGCAGATTTTTTCTGCTTTTTTTGGTATAATTAAGTTCATTGAATGTTTATTATTCAGAAAGGAATGTCAAATGATTTTAATTACAGGTGCTAATGGACAACTTGGGACAGAACTTCGTTATCTTTTAGATGAACGCAATGAAGAGTATGTGGCAGTTGACGTGACAGAAATGGATATTACCAATGCCGAAATGGTAGAGAAGGTTTTTGCAGAAGTGAAGCCAAGTTTGGTTTATCACTGCGCTGCCTATACAGCTGTAGACGCAGCAGAAGACGAAGGTAAAGAACTGGACTATGTCATTAATGTGACCGGGACAGAGAATGTCGCAAGGGCGGCAGAAGCCCATGGAGCAACACTTGTTTACATCTCTACAGACTATGTCTTTGCTGGAGATAAGCCAGTTGGGCAAGAATGGGAAGTAGATGATCGACCAGATCCTCAAACAGAATATGGTCGCACGAAGCGTATGGGAGAGGAGTTGGTTGAAAAATATTCTAGCCGTTTCTACATTATCCGCACAGCTTGGGTCTTTGGAAATTATGGAAAGAACTTCGTTTTTACCATGCAGAATTTAGCCAAAACACATAAAACCCTGACGGTTGTTAATGACCAGCATGGTCGTCCAACTTGGACGCGAACGTTGGCTGAATTTATGACTTACTTAGCAGAAAATCAAAAAGAATTTGGTTATTACCATTTGTCAAATGATGCTATAGAAGATACGACTTGGTATGATTTTGCAGTAGAAATTTTAAAAGATACAGATGTTGAAGTTTTACCAGTAGATTCTAGTAAATTTCCAGCGAAAGCGAAGCGACCATTCAATTCTACTATGAGCCTAGCTAAAGCTAAGGCAACCGGTTTTGTCATTCCAACTTGGCAAGATGCCCTCAAGGAATTTTATAAACAAGGGAAGAAATAGCATATTTTTATCAATTGTAGTGATTGGTGTTAGCCGATTTTTGGAGAGGATTATTTTCATCTTCTCTTTTTTTGATCTTTAGAGTAATGAAGATATGAAGTTAAAATTTGTGGTAATGACTTTAATTTTATATTTTACTTTTTGAGATAACGTATGAAGTGTTATTTGATGTTCTAACGTCAAAGATGGATAAGAGTTTTCCAGAAGAAATCTTGTGGAACGAAGCTCATTCTGGCTTTCTTAAAACTGAGCAACTCCCTACTCAATAATCAAGGTTAAATCAGAGAAGTAGGTTAATTGAAACTTTTTGAATTTCCAAGTAACATTTTATACCGAGACAGTTAACTATTTTGCGATGCTTGTTATATGAATCCTTCCAATTAGTTTTTGGGTGATTTTATACTAAATAAGGTGAGTCACTTGGATAGGATAAGTTTTAGTAATAGCTATTTTTCTTTAGTAATGTGGGGAATTGGGGGCTAGATACTTCAACTTGCATACGAGTACCTTCATCTAATTTATTCGTAACAGAGATTATAGAATTCAAAAATAGAGGTAATCGATTGATTGTTTTTCCTTATACACAAATCTCCTAGAAAATGGTATAATTAAGAAACTATAATGTGGGAGAGAGTTAAAATTTGAAAGAAACAACCCAGCAAAAAGTATTCTTTTGGAATATATTTGGCAGCCTGTCATCAGCTGTCGTTTCGGTCATTCTTTTAGTTGTTGTTACCCGTGTATTGTCAAGTGAATCAGCTGATTTATACAGTTTCGCTTATGCGATTGCCAATTTATTAGTAATTGTTGCTAGTTTTCAGGTGAGAGATTTTCAAGCGACTGATATTCAAGAAAAGTATTCTTTTGATGCTTATCTTGTAACAAGAATTTTATCTAATATTTTGATGGTGCTAATTCTTATTGGCTATATTATCGTGACCCCTTCAACACATAACAATATGGATATTATTTTTGGAGTATCTTTCTTTCGCGTTAGCGAAGCATTGTCGGATGTCTTTCAGGGATTGTTTCAACAAAGAGAACGACTTGATATTGCAGGTAAGTCCTTATTTATCAGAAATAGTCTATCAACCCTTGGATTCTTTATAAGTTTGATTATTTCAAGAAATCTACTATTGTCGGTGATTATTCAAATAATTATTGCTTTTTTCTGTATCGGATTATTTGATTACCCACAATCAAAAGCATTTCATAAAATTAATTTTTTTAAAGTAAATGTGAAAGATATTTTTAGTATTTTAAAAGACTGTTTTCCGCTTTTTATCAACGCCTTTTTACTGGTTTCTATTTATAATCAGCCTAAATATGCTTTGAATGATATCTTTAATAAAGGCTTTATTGGAGCAGGTGTGCAAAGGGATTTCAGTGTTCTCTTCACCCCGATATTTTCCATGAATCTTATGATTGTATTCTTGAGGCCAATGATTACCCAGCTTGCAATTTTTCGAGAAGAAAAGAAAATAAGTCATTTTATAACTTATAAAAACAATCTGTTTAAAACGTTATGGTTAACGAGTGTATCTATCTTTTTATTAGGAACATTTTTAGCGATACCTATTTTAGATATTGTTTATGGTACTGACTTAAAGCATTATCATTCTAGTTTTTTGATTTTGTTATTTGGAGGGGTAGCAAGTACTTTTTCTACAGTGTGTGATAATATTCTAACTGTTTTTCGTAAACAACATTATTTGACTATCTCTTTTTTAACGGGATATCTAGTATCTGTGTTGACTGCAAGACCGTTGGTTATGAACTACGAGGTTTTTGGAGCCGCTTTATCATTCCTTTTTTCAATGGTAGCGTGGCTAAGTGTATCCTTGATTATATATTTTGTAACAAATCCCTATACATGGTTTAGAAAGAAAAACAAATGATGAAATTTTCAATTATAGTTGCGGCTTATAATGTGGCAAACTATTTAAATGAATGTGTTGGAAGCTTAGCAAAGCAAAATTTCCCTATGTCGCAGTTTGAGGTATTAATTATTAATGACGGTTCAACGGATGAGGCTACGGGCCCACTCAGTGATGCTTTATCTGATAAATATGATGTTGTTAGAGTTATTCATCAAAAGAATGGAGGCCTGTCTGCAGCTAGAAATACAGGTATTCAAAATGCTGTGGGAGACTACTTGTTGTTTGTTGACGGTGATGACTTTTGGAGTGACAATCATTTTCTCAAAAAGTTGAGTGATAATATTGAACAAAACAAGAGCGATATAGTAATCTTTTCGTATAATAAATTCTATGATATAGATGATATCATTCAGGTTGGTTTTGAAACTGTTCCTTCTTTTGGACTTTTCAGTGATCATGTCTTGGATTTAGTATCAAAAGAAGTTTTGACTGCTCCTGCGTGGAATAAGTGTGTAAAGAAAGAGTTATTTAATCAAGGATTGGGCTTCCCTGTAGGTTTTTTATCAGAAGATTGTCTTTATTGTGCAAATCTTTTGAAAATGGCAGGTAGTTTTTCTATTCTTAATTCGGATAATTACATGTATAGACAAAACCGAGATGGGAGTATTACTAATATAGTGAAAGAGAAGAATGTCTATGATATTTTAAAAAGTATTGACATTGGATTAAAAGGTATTGAAACATATAATCAAAATCTTAAGACTGCACTTGAGGTTTATTTCACAATATCTTATATTTCAATATTGCCTTTTGTTAATCAGTATCTTCACAATAAAGATATTGGAAGTTTACTGAAAAAATATCAATATCTATTAAAATTTTCTAAAAAAATAAACAATAGGACATTCAAAATGGTTGGTATTTTTACGAAGATTATGGGACTTAGCATATCAATCAAACTTTTTCCACGTTTGATAGGATATTACAAAAAGAGTTAATTAAGTGAATGAAAGTAAGAGAAGTATAAATGTCTAATAATCTAGCAGTTTCAGTTATTATTCCCGTTTATAATGCGGAAAAAGGCATTAGAAAATGTCTAGATTCGCTTTTAGAACAAACTTTTAAGAATTTTGAAATCATATTATTGAATGACGGATCGACTGATAATTCTTTAAAGGTGCTTCAAACCTATGCCAATCATTATCCATTCGTTCGAGTGATTGATAAGGAAAATGAAGGTGTGGCAAAAACAAGAAATAGAGGGATTCTCTTAGCTAAAGGGGATTATATTGTTTTTATTGATAATGATGATTATGTAAACAGTGATTATCTGCAAGTATTTTATGAATCCATCTCCAAAGAGGAAATGGACATTGTACTTGGTGGTTATAGACGTGTCAACCAAGAATATAAAATTATTTTTCAACAAGATTTGATTGACACAGATTGGTCGAAATATATTGTGGTAGCTCCTTGGGCTCGCATTTATCGAACATCTTTCTTGAAAGAAAATCAAATTCAATTTTTTGACTATCCAATCGGTGAAGATGTTGTCTTTAGTTTAAATGCCTATAATAAAACAGATAAAATCAAAATTATTGATTATAATGGTTATAATTGGTTTTTTAATGAGTCTAGCATTTCAAATACGTCTCAAAGAGGATTTAATCCTAAGATTGATATAGTTTACTTTTTATCACAATTGAAAGAAGTCGCTGGTGATTCGATTTATTTGAGGTACTTTATTAAACGTTATTATATTTGGTATTTGTTGTTTTCAGGCCGTTCTGCATCAAGTTCTGAGTTTATGAATCAGTATAGGATGATAAAAGAATGGATTGGACAAGAGCAAGTGGATTCTAATCTATCACCTCTGTCTAATAAGGTTCATGGTGAGAGATTTCAGATAATTATATTCATCTTGCTTTTTAGAAGCTTAGAATCTTTGAGACTGATGCCACTATTTTCAAAAATCTACTGTAAAGGAAAGAAAACGTAATTGAAAGTTTTAATGATTATTCCTGCTTATAATGAAGAGGAAAGTATTTTAAATACCGTTTTAAGCATTGTCGAATATCGGAAAAAAGTTGATTTTGAATTGGATTATGTCGTCATAAACGACGGTTCGACAGATCACACCAAAGAGATTCTTGATGAAAATGGACTGAATGCAGTTCATCTTGTGATGAATCTTGGAATTGGTGGAGCCGTTCAGACAGGTTATAAGTATGCTTTAGAGCATGGCTATGATGTTGCAGTTCAGTTTGACGGGGATGGACAGCATGATATCAGTTCTTTGGCATCTTTATTGGAGCCTATTTGTAAGAATGAAGCGGATTTAGTAATTGGGTCACGTTTTGTTGGAAATAAAGCATCAGAATTTCAGACGACTTTTATGCGTCGATTTGGTATTACGATTATTTCTGCTTTTATTAAATGTACAACTGGAAAAAGAATTTTAGATACCACATCTGGTTATCGCTTGGGCAATCAAAAGATTATTCGACAGTTTGCGATGCGCTATCCTATTAAATATCCAGAACCAGAGTCTATCGTTCATATTTTAAAACGAAAATATAGAGTAGTAGAAGCTCCGGCAAATATGTTTGAGCGTTCTGGCGGAGTTTCTTCCATAACGCCTATCAAATCAATTCGGTATATGATTGAAGTTTGTTCATCTATTTTGATTGCTGCTTTTATGAAAGAGAGTGAATAATGTCTATTTTGTCTATTGCTATGCTGGTTGCTTCTGTTTTATTTTTATATTTTGTGTTTAGAAGTATCAATAGGAATAACATATTGTTTGAGCAAGCCTTTATGTGGATTGTGATTGGTTTTGTATTGATTATTATTTCAATTTTTGATTTCATTCCAGTTTATTTTGCTCAACTTTTAGGTTTTGAATTGACCTCAAATTTTTTGCTTTCTCTGGCAGTTTTTTTCTTGTTGATTATCGTATTTTTTCATACAATTGCTATTTCTAAACAAAAGGAGCAAATCAAGCAGTTGGTGCAAGAATTATCAATTACAAAGCAAAAAATTTCTGAATTAGAAAGCGAAAAAGATGAAAAATAACCATACTTGGGTCATTTGTGCTTATGGAGAAAGTGAGTTTTTAGAAGCTTGTATTTTATCTCTGAGGGCTCAGACAATAAGATCGAAGATTATTTGCTATAGTTCGACCCCTCTTGATTCAATCAGGCAACTTTGCCAAACATACGAGATTCCTTTTTATACTAAAGAGGGTGGAGGGATTGGCAAAGATTGGAACAATGCACTTTCATTCGTCGATAGCCAGTATGCAACTATTGCTCATCAAGATGACTATTATGAGCCGACTTACTTAGAAGCTGTGTTGCAAAAAATAGAGCAATCTAAAGATGTTTTGATTGCTTATACAGATTACTTTGAAGAAAAAAATGGTGTCAAAATTTTAGCTAATAAAAATCTGAAAATTAAGACATTTATGCTCAAAGTATTGAATATAATGCCAGCTAGCCATTTCTGGAGAAATCGAGTATTAGCTTTAGGAAATCCTATCTCATGTCCAGCTGTTACCTATAATCTGGCTCGGATCAAGGAGTTTCGCTTTGATGAAAAGATGCGGGTCAGTCTAGATTGGTATGCCTGGTACAAGATTAGTGAATACAAGGGACGATTTGCTTTTATCTCTGAAAAACTTATGTGTCACCGGATTCATGAGGAGTCAGAGACGACCAAAACCATTTCAGACAATACTCGAACCAAAGAAGATTTATATATGTATCAGCTCTTTTGGCCTAAATGGATAGCCAAGCTGATTAATCGTGCCTATATAAAAAGTCAAGATTCTAATTCTAATGACTAGACTTGATATGATAAGGAAAGTGTATGAAAGATTTAATATCTGTCGTTGTGACATGCTACAACCATGAAGACTATATTGAGCAATGCTTGCGCAGTATTTTTAAGCAGAGCTACAGAAATATTGAACTTTTTGTTTTAAATGATGGCTCTACAGATAAGTCTGCTCAGATTATTCAAGAAACTCTGGTAGATTCTCCTTTTCCAACACAATTTAAAAGCCATGAGAATATGGGTTTGGTCATGACCCGCAATAAAGGCTTAGGTCTGATTAATGGAGAATTTTTTCTTTTTGTGGATAGTGATAACTTTTTAGATGAAGCTTATATTGAGAAATGCCATCAAAAGCTCTGTCAAGCAGGCGCGGACATCGCCTATAGCGATTTATATGACCCAGAAAGAGAAAAAATATATTTAAAGGGACAGCCCTTTGATTTATCCTCTTTTTTGGAGAGAAGTTATATCGATAGTTGTTCCTTGGTTCGAACAGAAATAGTTAAAGGTGTAGTTTATGATGTGGAACTCAACTATAAGAAGCTAGAGGATTATGATTTTTGGCTTAATTTAATTATCAACAGACAAGCTGTTCCAATCTATGTTCAAGATACGAAATTAAATTATCGAGTTCTTGAAAGCTCCATGTCTCAGAGAAATTCTACCAAGTATTATTTTGACGTTTATCTTTATGTTTTAAAAAAATATCTAGATAAAATACCTAAGGAAGTTTATCAGGCTCTGAGCGACAATATCTTTACTTTAGAAGGACGGCTGGATGATTTAATCCAGCATACTGCCAAGGTAGCTGACTATGTTTCTGAATTAAAAGGAGAATTAAGCACTGCAAAAGAAACTATCAAAACTTTGAAAATAAATGTGAAAAAGATTAAATATCAGAGAGATGAAGCGATTGAAGAGCAGTTTGAAATTCGTCGTTCTATTTCCTATCGTTTAGGAAATGCAATGATTACACCTCTAAAATATATGGGGCAGATTATTCGGAACCCTAGAAACATAAAAGGTGTTCTTAGTCTGATGAAACAGCAGCTAATTCGACTGAAAAGAAAGGCAAAATCTCCTAAGACATATTATTATCAACTATTGCGCAATTCTCAACGTAAGCAGATTGCAAATTTAAATGGAAAAAAAGTGCTCATTTATGTTATTTTTGAATCTGAAAGACGTTTACAGCAATATAAAATCCTCTTTTTAGAGAAATTAGCGGTTTTAGCTGATGAGACTTTAATTGTAGTGAATGGTGAGTTGCTTGCAGAAGATATAAAAATTTTAGAGAAATATGGTCAAGTGTTAACAAGAGATAATATTGGTTATGATACAGCAGCTTTTCGTGAGGGAATTTTGTCTCTTGGAAAGGATAAGTTGCAACAATATTCTCAGTTAATGCTAGTGAATGATACTAATATTGGTCCAATGAGAGATTTAACAGCAGTCTTTCAATCTATGATTGAAAAAAATCTTGATTTCTGGGGCATTTCTTATGGAGAAACACAAGAAGATATTACAGGATTTAATAAGTACGGTTATATCCCTGAACATTTACAATCATATTTTCTTGTCATTGAGCCTTTGCTACTTCGGTCAGAAGCTTTCTATAATTATTGGGAACAATTGACCGATACTGATTCGCGTGATGAGGCTATTGGAAAACATGAAACAATTTTTACCAAACATTTTGCAGACCTGGGCTATCGTTATGATGCACTCGTTCATGAAAATAAAGATTCAGCTATGTATATTCACCCCTTAAAAATGTTAGAAGCTGGAAGTCCTCTAGTTAAATACACTGCTTTACGAAATTATGACGATCAGCAGTTTCTATGGCAAGGATTGGAAAGAGAATCTGAAATAGGTGATTTGTTAGAGTATATTCAAGAGAAGACAGATTACCCTGTCGCCATTCTTGAAAATATAATTAAAAAATTTAAAGAAATTCCAAGAAATCAGTACATCTTAATCATCGATGGAGTAGAAAATATCATTCCTCAATGTACCCGCTATCGTGTTTTGAATAAGGCTGAACAGCTTAGAAAAAACGGTTTTGCTGTTAAGGTAGTAAATGCCTCTGAGTTTCAGGTTTCGCAAGCTCAATATGCTAGCCATATCATTATTTATCGTGCTTCTTGGTCTATCCAATTACAGCTTCTATGTGATTTGGCTAAGAGTGAAAATAAGCCAGTATATTTTGACATTGATGACTTGGTGTTTGATACAGTTTACACAGATCAATTAAGTTATACACAGGGCTTGTCTGAAAAAGAAAAAGGCAATTATGATGCCGGAGTTAGAAATTATGGAAAGATGTTGGCGGCTTGTGATGGAGCCATTACTTCAACCAATCAACTGAAAGAAGAATTACTCAAGTATCAGGATATAGTTTTGTTAAATAGAAATTTAGCTTCGAGTGAATTGATGGAAGTTAGCTCATGTTTTATCAAGGATTACAATCAGCAAAGCCAACAAGTTAAGATTGGCTATTTCTCAGGGTCAATTAGTCATAACGAGAACTTTGAATTGATAAAGCCGGCTCTTAAAAAGCTGCTAGAAGCGTATCCATTTATCGAACTTCATATTGTAGGACATCTAGATATTCCGACAGATATGAAAGTTTATGAGCAACAGATTATTGTTCATGATTATGTTGATTGGAAGACTTTACCACAGTTGATTAGTCAGGTAGACATTAATTTGGCACCTCTGGTAGATTCAATTTTCAACCGTGCTAAATCTGAGATCAAATGGTTAGAAGCAGCAATGGTTAAAGTTCCTACAATTGCTAGTGATATAGGTGCTTTTGCAGATATGGTGATAGATGGTCAGACGGGGCTTTTAGCCAAAGAGGACGAATGGAAAGAGAAGCTAGACAGCTTGATTTTTTCAGCTGAACTGCGGCAGAAATTGGCAGAAAATGCCTATCATTTTGTTTTAGAAAATTGCAGTTTAGATAACAAAGATGAAATGGTGACATATTTTGAAAAGAATAAAAACAATAAAAGTTGAAACAATCTTCTTGATATTAGCGAGTATTTTTATCCTGACGTTTATGATTGTCCAGCCAATCAATCGTGTACCTGATGAAAGTAATCATGCTCGCATGACTTGGGAAGTTTTTCATAAACCCACATCCGAAACTTATAAATGGATGGAGAAGATTCCTGCTACACCAGATGTTTCTCCTAAGGACTACAAACAATTATTTACTAAAAAAATTGCTTTATCAAAAGAAACATTTTCTTTTAGATTCACTCTAAAATCCCTCTCTTTTCTTCCTCAGTTAATTGGAATGACTCTTGGAAGTTTCCTTTATCCCTCTGTTGGTGTAATTGTCATGATGGGACGTCTTTTTAATGCTTTGGCTTACGTTATAGGAATTTACTTTCTTATTAAGTATTTTAAATATGGTAAGAAAGCTCTGCTTTTTATTTCCCTTTTGCCTATTATGGTTCAGCAAGCTGCTTCACTGTCTTATGATGTGATGAATTACTTGGAGATTATGCTGGTAATTGGCTTTTTCACTAATATTGCTTATAAAAAGAAATTTACAAATAAGAATTTGCTTGAATTGTTCTTTATTTCAATTGGACTCTTTATAACCAAGCCTAATAATTTACTTTTGCTGGGATTATTGCCGTTTATTGATTTTGAATTTGAAGGTTTTTTATCAGCTCTAAATAGAGGTTTTTTAGCAACAAAAAACTTTGTTGATCGTTATCGCTATGTTTTCTATATATTGGGATTTATTGCATTTTTCTTAGCACTTCATCTGGCTTTTCGCAATCAAGGCGGATTAATGCATTACGGTCGGGTTTTGCTTAATACTCTCTTTAAACAGCGTCTAAATGGTGATTTGAATACAATTTTGACGATTGGAATATTTGGGTTCTTGGGAAATTTCACCATCCAATTACCTCTCTGGTTAATTTTTATTGATGTTGCAGTACTTGTCATCATTTTCTTGCAATCCCAAAAGGATTTTATGAGTCGGAGCTACACTATTATGTCTTGTTATCTTTTTGTAGTGCAGGTTATTGCTGTTATCTCTATTATGTATCTACAGTGGACACCGATTGTCCTTGGTAAAAATGCACCAGTGTCCGTAGGGGCTCAAGGTCGCTATTTCACGCCCTTTCTCATTTTGCTACTACCAATAGTCGCAAACTTTGGTGTATTGGAGATAAAGGAAGAAAAAGTTAATAGACTAATGGTTGGTACCTTGATTGTCAACTTCTTGATTTCTCTGTATTTAATGGTACCATTTTATTGGAATTTATTAGGATAAGCTATGAAAAAAACTATATTATTTATTTCCCCAACAGGAACACTAGACAATGGTGCAGAAATATCAATTGTTCATTTGATGGAATATCTAGTGCAAACGGGCCATACCGTCATAAATGCTATTCCCGACTACCATGTGTCAGTTCAGCAGGATTATATGGCAAAACTTGCTAAAAAAGGTATCGAAACACTAGCTTTGCCATCTGTTAAGTGGTGGTGGGAAGATGCACCGGGTGGTTTAGCAGGAACTCATAACGAAAGAGTTATATCCTATCAGGAAAATATTGCTGCACTTAGGAAAATCATTACAAACAAACAAATTGAATTGGTCATTACGAATACAGTTAATATGTTTCAAGGAGCAGTTGCAGCAGCCTGTGAGAATATTCCGCATTTTTGGCTGATTCATGAATTTCCTAATGGAGAGTTTGGCTATTATAAAGAAAAATTAACTTTCATAACTGATTACTCACAGGAAATTTTTGCTGTAAGAGGCGCTCTACAAAGGCAGCTGAAAGAATTGCTACCCAAGCAGAGTATCTTATCTTTTGCGCCTTTTACACAAATTGTTTCTACTGGAATTAAGGGAAAAGACGCAGCAAAACGTCGCATTGTGTCCGTTGGTCGCTTAACTGAACGGAAAAACCAATTAGAATTGATTAAAGCTTATAGTAAGTTACCTCATCCTAGTCCAGAGTTGATTTTTATTGGTGCTTGGGATGAAGAATATAAGAAAAAATGTGAGGCTTACATAGCAGAAAAGAACCTTAAAAATATTCATTTTTTAGGTCATAGAGACCAGCCTTGGGAAGAAGTGACAGCCGCAGATCTTGCTGTCTTCCCTTCAGCTATGGAAACTTTTGGTTTGGTTTATATTGAAGCTATCATGAACGGAATTCCAGTCATTATCTCGGATAATTTGGGTCATTTGTCGGCTTATGAAATTTTTGAAGAAGGGCAGCTATATCCATCGGGAAATGTGGAAATTCTCACTGAGCGAATAAAAGAAGCTTTGGATTCATTTGAACAGTTAAAAGAAAACTCTTTAGCTAATCTAGAAAAGATTCGCAGCCTTTATACTGTTCAGGAAGTTTATTATGAGATATTGGACCGGATTGAAAACCTGACATTTACTGATGGAAATTCCTTGTATCACCTGAAATTTTTATTTGAGTCATCTGTTTCTGCTTATCCTACAAGTTCTTTTTTGAAAAAATTAAAGAAAAAATTGTGTTTAATCCTACAAGAGTAGAGGGTCAGGATGATAAAATCATTCTGTTTGAGTTTTTTGGTATCGCATCAGAAAAAGACGGATAAATCAGTATTCTAGTTCATACTATTGGCTGTTTTAACCGCCTTTTTATTTATTGTATTACACAAACGATTTATAAAGTGATATAATAGATTAGATTGCAAAATCTTGAAATGAGGAAAATCATGCAACATGTATTCATTATTGGAAGTCGTGGTCTTCCTGCAAAGTACGGTGGATTTGAGACTTTTGTAGAAAATTTGGTTGAACATCAAATTTCATCACATATTCAGTATCATGTGGCTTGTTTATCAGATGATGAAGCTTATCATCATTTTGATTACAAAGGCGTAGATTGTTTTACGATTAAAGCGCCAAAACTTGGTCCAGCTCGCGTTATTGCCTATGATATGATGGCAATTAACTATGCTTTGAAGTTAGTGAAAAATCAAAAAATTGATCAACCGATTTTTTATATTTTAGGGAATACAATTGGAGCTTTTATCGCACCTTTTGCTCGAAAAATTCATCATGCTGGTGGTGTCTTTTATATCAATCCTGATGGACTTGAATGGAAACGAGCTAAGTGGTCCAAGTCCGTTCAAAATTACCTTAGATATTCTGAGAAAATGATGACTAAACATGCCGATTTAGTCATTTCGGACAATCAAGGAATTGAAACCTATATCAAAAAGTCCTATCCATGGTCTAAAACGACTTTTATCGCTTATGGAACAGATTTGTGCTTGTCGTCTTTAACTATTCAGGATGAAAAAGTCCGACACTTTTTTGACACATGGGCAAGTAAGGAAAAAAGCTATTATTTGATTGTTGGACGTTTTGTTCCAGAAAATAACTATGAAATTATCATTCGTGAGTTTATGAAGTCACAGACGCAACGAGATTTACTGATTGTCTGCAATCATCAAGGCAGTGCTTATTTTGAAGAACTACGACAAAAAACAAATTTTGACCAAGATGAGCGAATTAAGTTTGTTGGAACCATTTATGATCAAGATTTATTGAAGTATATTCGCAATCAAGCTTTTGCTTATATTCATGGTCACGAAGTCGGAGGAACCAATCCTGGACTGTTAGAGGCGCTAGCTCAGACAGATTTGAATTTAGTGCTGGGTGTTGACTTTAATCAACAAGTGGCAAAAGAAACAGTTCTTTACTGGGATAAGAAAGAAGATAGCCTAGTTGATCTCCTTCATCAGGTAGATAAACAGTCCGACTTTTCAGACCAAGGTCAAGCTGCCAAAGAAAATATGAAAGAAAACTACACCTGGGAAAAAATTGTGGGTGAATACGAGGAATTATTTTTATCATGAAAGTGACGATTCTCATGTCCACCTACAATGGTGAGCGGTTTTTAGCAGAACAAATTGAGAGCATTAGGCAACAGACCTATACAGACTGGCAGCTGTTAATTCGAGATGACGGATCTAAGGACAGGACACGTGAGATTATTCAAGATTTTTGTCAAAAAGATAATCGCATTCATTTTGTCAATCCTGATAGCGTTGAAAATCTTGGTGTTATCAAAAGTTTCTTTCATCTTTTGAAACATCAAATGTCAGATGTCTACTTTTTTAGTGACCAGGATGATGTTTGGTTGCCTGAGAAAGTAGAAATGCAGCTAGAAGAAGCGATTAAATACGATGATAATCAGCCTTTATTGGTTTACACGGATTTAAAAGTTGTTGATCAAGAGTTAAATGTCGTACATGAAAGTATGATTCGAACACAGTCGGATCATGCAAATACAGAATTGCTTCAGGAAATAACAGAAAATACTGTGACTGGTGGCGTTTCGATGATTAATCAAGCTCTAGCTGACTTATGGACTGGGCAGGAGGAGTATGACTTACTCATGCACGACTGGTATTTGGCTTTGCTGGCAGCAGCCTTTGGCCACTTAGTCTATATAGATCGACCAAGTGAATTGTATCGGCAACATTCAAATAATGTTTTAGGTGCAAGAACACTCAGAAAAAGAATGCAAAATTGGATTCGCCCGCATATCCTCTTTGCAAAATATTGGAATCTCATCCAAGCGAGTCAAAAACAAGCAAAAAACTTATTGGGGTTATCATTGAGCCCTGCTAATAAAGAAATTATAGAAAATTTTGTAACGATTATGGAAGTACCTTTGACAGAACGATATAAGCGTCTACGGAAATATGGCTTCCGAAAAAATCGTGCTTTCCATACTTTTGTCTTCACCACTTTAATTCTCACAAAATTTGCTTATAAGGAGTAATGATGGACTTATTTAGTCGAAAAAATATGATTCTCTTACACGAGATGATTAAAACAGATTTTAAATTACGGTATCAAGGAAGTTTGATTGGGCATTTATGGTCCATTTTGAAACCTTTTATGCTATTTACAATTATGTATTTAGTATTTGTTCGATTTTTGAAATTTGACGATGGAACTCCTCATTATGCAGTAGGATTGTTGCTAGGAATGGTAACTTGGAGTTTCTTTACAGAAGCTACCAATATGGGAATGCTATCGATTGTTTCACGTGGAGATTTGCTGAGAAAATTAAATTTCTCTAAATCAATTATTGTTTTTTCAGCCATTGCCGGTGCAGCTATTAACTATGCAATAAATATTTTAGTAGTCTTTGTATTTGCTCTGATTAATGGAGTTTCTATAAATGCAGGTTGGTTGATTATTATTCCTTTGTTTGTGGAATTGATTTTAATGGCTACAGGAGTTTCTTTGGCGTTATCTACTCTATTTGTTAAATATCGGGATATTGGTCCGATTTGGGAAGTTGTATTGCAGGCTGGTATGTACGCAACGCCTATTATTTACTCTTTAACATTTATTCTTCAGCGTGGACAAGTAACTATCGCTAAATTGATGATGCTCAATCCTTTGGCACAGATTATTCAGGATTTGCGACATTTTGTGGTTTATTCTGGAAGTATGAGAGGTTGGGATTTGATTAACACCCCTTGGATTGCAGCGTTTCCTTATGTGTTGCCAGTTTTAATTTTTGTCTTTGGTCTATATATTTTTAATAAAAATGCTAAGAGGTTTGCGGAGATTTTATAATGTCGAATAATATTGCAGTAAAAATTGATCATGTTAGTAAATTTTTTCGTTTGCCAACAGAAGCAACTCAAAGTTTAAGGACTAGTTTGGTCAATCGTTTTAAAGGAATCAAGGGTTATAAAGAGCAACATGTGTTAAAAGATATTTCCTTTGAAGTTGAAAAAGGTGATTTCTTTGGGATTGTTGGTCGAAATGGTTCTGGTAAGTCGACGCTTTTGAAAATTATTTCAGAGATTTATGTTCCTGAGAAGGGAACGGTGACTATTGATGGAAAGCTAGTTTCCTTTATTGAGCTAGGAGTTGGTTTCAATCCTGAGCTAACAGGTAGAGAAAATGTCTATATGAATGGTGCCATGCTTGGATTTTCTACTGAAGAGATAGACACTATGTATGATGATATTGTTGAATTTGCAGAACTTGAAGAATTCATGAATCAGAAACTGAAGAATTATTCTAGCGGAATGCAAGTCCGTTTAGCTTTTTCGGTTGCTATTAAAGCTCAGGGAGATATTCTCATTCTTGATGAAGTGTTAGCAGTGGGTGATGAAGCTTTTCAACGCAAGTGCAATGATTATTTTATGGAACGCAAAAAATCTGGAAAAACCACTATCCTAGTAACCCATGACATGAATGCAGTGAAAAAATATTGCAATAAAGCAGTTTTGATTGAAGACGGGCTAATCAAAGTGGTTGGTGCACCGGATGATGTTGCAAACCAGTATAGTCTTGATAATGCCAGCCAGAAAAAAGCCTTAAATGACGACTTTACTGCAGAGCATGAAGCTATCTCTGATTTAAAGGTTGAACTCTTGACTCCTGCACAAATAACTCCGAATCAAGAAATCAAATTTGAAATTTCGTATCAGGTAAAACAAGATATTCCGACTTATATCGCTTTTTCTTTGACTGATATTGACCGCAGTATTTGGATTTACAATGATAATTCTTTTGATGATATGACAAATGGAAAAGGCGAGAAGAGATTTGTATATACTTGTTCACTTGCTGAAGTAAATGATATCAAGCTTAAATTGCAAGTATCAGTCCGAGACCATCATGATCAAATCCTTGCTTTTGCCAATTCAAAGAATACTCCCATTATCCTTATCAATCGTAACGATATTTCTGATGATGACATATCAGCAAAAGACTCTGCGACTGGCTTGATTCAGCGGAATGGAAGTTGGATAATTTCACAATAGAATAAGGTGATTCTATGGAGCGAATACTACTGTATACTCATTTTAACAAACTACATCAAGTGAGTGGTCATGTATTTTACCAATTAAAACAGATAAAACCGTTATTTTCTACGGTTGTCTTTATTTCAAATAGCCCTTTAGAAAAAGATGACAAGACTAAGTTGCAAAAAGAATTAAATATTGATATCGTGATTGAGCGAGACAATACCGGATTTGATTTTGCAGCTTGGCGTGATGGGATGCAGTTCATTGGCTTTGACAAAATACAAGGCTATGATTCTCTTACCATTATGAATGATACTTGTTTTGGTCCCCTATGGGATTTGCAAAAAATATATGAAGATATGGAAGCAAATCAGATAGTTGATTTCTGGGGAATGACGAATTTCCGAAAGACAAAATATTTTAAAGAGCACTTACAAAGTTATTTTGTATCGTTTAAACAGTCTATGCTTGGAACAGAGGTTTTTCAAAGGTTTTGGTCACAAATAAAAGAATTTACAGATGTTCAGAGTGTTATAGATCAATACGAGACACAGTTTACGATGTATTTTCAAAAAGAAGGCTTTTATTATCAGACATTCTATGATACTCGCCGAGAAGAAGCAGGAGGGCTGGTGCATCCTGACTTTTCTTATTATAAACCACAAACTATTCTTGAAAAGAAAGTTCCCTTTTTAAAAGTAAAAGCTATTGATGGCAATCCATTTTTAGTTGCCTATCTTTTAGAGAAGATAAAAGCAACTTCTTCTTATCCTGTTTCGTTGATCATTGAGCATATGCGTGAATATTTTTTTCCAGATGCTCCTTATCTTTTAAAAGGGAAGCTTCTTAGACAGCCTAAGGAAGCAATTTCTATTCCTAAAGATGTTGTACTACATATTCATGTGACAAATTTGACAATTTTTGAGCAATTTATCCCTAAATTTGTGAATCTATTTCCTCAATTTGAGTATTTACTAACAACACCTGATCAAAAGATAGCTAAGCAACTCAGTTATGATGTAAATGGGATTTCTGGCAAAAGTCAAATAGTATTAACGCAAGAGCAGCACCCTTTATTAGCCATGTTTGCTCAAGCTGAACAATTAAAAGCATACCAATATATTGGTCATCTATCTACTCATACTTTGGTTACTGAAACGGTTGATTTGGATGAGTGGATGCGAAGCGAATTATTGGATATGATGATTGAAAATTCCAGCAATAGTCTCCATGCTTTGAAACATTGTTCTGATTTGGGTCTTATCCTACCTGACCTTCCAAGCATAGTCCGAAATGGTTTATTTTATCAGGAGCCTCTTAAAGAAGAGATGGGGAAAATCTGGAAAACATTATCTTGTCGCAAATCATTTACATTTACTGATACAGCAACTCTGACGAGAGTCTACGGTGGCTTTATGTGGTTTAAGTATGAAGCCTTAGAGCCTTTCTTTAAAATGCGTTTGGAGAACTTGAGTTGTTATTCGCTTCAGGAGAAATCAACTATTTTAGAAAATTTACTGGTGTATGTTGTTTGGGACAAAAATTATGATTTTCAAATCATGCCTTTATCACAGTCATATCCATCATTATTAGATTTGCAATATTTAAATAATCAATTAGTGAAACAGCAAGAAACTTTAAAAGATAAAAAAAGTATTGTAAAACGACTTGCTAGATTCATTGGTAAGGAAGTATAATGAAATTTTTACGAAAAAATTTTGAGCAAATTAGTTTTATTCTGATTAGCTTTTTGATGCTTGATGTGACTATTGTGAATATTAGTATGGCATTAAGCAGTCATACTAATATAATGACTTATCCTTTTTTAGGAGTAGAAATTTTACTATCTAGTCTTTTATTATTTGGTATTAGTTTTCTTATTTCTAATTTGTTATATAAGAAACTGATAAGTTGGGCTATTATTATTTATTTTTTATACACTAGTTTTTCTTATTTACTGCAAGTGACTAGAAATGTTAATGATCCGTCATTTAAAGTTGAAAAAATATTTCAAAATCATTTTTTACAGCTATATTTTTTACCAGTTTTATTTGTGATTACCGTCATGGTTGTTCTGTATAAATTGGTTTTTAAATTAAAGAGATGGACTACTTTTGAAGGATTACACATTGATGAAAGCAATTCAAACAGGATAGAAGATTTACTTTTAGCTCAATTCTTGTTATCCCTTGTCTTTTCTGATAATAAATTTTTGAATGTTATTACAAAGACAGGATTTTTAAGTAAATTTTATAAAGAGAAACTTCAGATAAATGAATTATTTGTTTTTTCGCTCACTAGTCTAATATTCTTGATATTTGCGATTGGTTCTGTGCTTAGTTTTTTAGCAGTAAAAGGAATGAGAGATCTCTACAAAAATAAAAACAGTGTTTCCGTTACTGTTCTATTTAGCGCCGTTTTTGCCATGATATTTAACTATACAATACAAAATAGTATTAGAGGGGATATATCGGTTTTAGACCTTCGCTTATTTGCAGGAGCTAGTCTGTTTCAAATTATTATCTTTTTTATAACTTTCGTTTGGCTATATGTGATTTTTAATAGATTTCTTCTACCGACTATGCTCATTTTAACAGTAGGAGTAGGGAGTTCCATTGCTAGTTCTTTAAAATTTCAATACCGCCAGGAACCGATTTTACCAAGTGACCTCGTGTGGCTACGAAATCCAAAAATATTACTTGATTTTCTTAATGGTCATTATATTATTTATGTTATTCTGGCTTTGTTGCTTCTCGGATTTCTTTATTGGATTTTTAGAAAAAAGATTCTACCAAATAAAATGATTCTAAGCACAAAATATCGTATGATTTTGCTTGTCTTGCCAATTATTTTTTACTTAGGGCTGTTTCAGGTGTTTTCTTCTAAAAAGGATGGGAAAATTACTGAAAATATCCCAGTAGTCTCTATCTTAAACAATTATCATGATTTAACATGGTTTGGAAATACTGTCAATTCGCAAATCCGTTCTTTAGCATTTGTGTGGTTTGCTCAGTTGTCAGATACTACTATGACACGTCCTAAACAATATTCCAAAAAAACAATTAAAAATTTAGAGGAAAAATATAAGCATATTGCTGCAAATTATAATCAATCCAGAATCGAGAAAATTGAAAACCAGACAGTAATCTATCTCCTGAGCGAAAGTTTTTCTGATCCTGCTCGTGTTGAAGGGGTTACGATGTCAGAAAATCCAATTCCAAATATTCAAGAAATTAAAAATCAAACTACAAGTGGCTTAATGAAATCAGATGGCTATGGCGGCGGTACTGCCAATATGGAATTTCAAACACTGACAGGGCTTCCCTTCTACAACCTCTCTCCGTCAATTTCCGTCATTTACACAGAAGTAGTGCCTGGAATGAACAAATTTCCATCAATCAGTGATTTTTATAATCGAAAGAATCGTACAGTTATCCACTTAGCTTCGCCAAGTAACTATTCCAGAAATATTATCTATAATGATTTAGGATTTAATAAATTTATCCATTATGGAACCAAAGGGTTGAAGGGGGAGAACATTGGCGGCAATTATAGTGATAAAACAACATATGACCAAGTCTTAAAGAATTTGAAAGAAAACCAAAGTCAGTTCTTTTCTGTCATGACAATGCAAAATCATATGCCTTGGACAGAGCCCAATCCTGTGACTATATCTGCTAATTATGCTGGTTTTTCTGATACCGACAATCAAACTTTGTCCAACTATGTTAGGATGTTGCATCACACAGACATTGCTACAAAAGACTTTTTGGCTCAACTTTCAAAAATAAACAAAAAGATTACAGTTGTTTTTTACGGAGATCATTTACCAGGGCTTTATCCACAGTCAGCTTTCAAAAATAACCCAGATAGTCAATATTTAACAGATTATTTTGTCTGGAGTAATTACGATACTCCTAAGTTAAATTATCCTGTTGTAAATTCGAGTGATTTCACAGCTCTGCTTTTAGAACAGACGAATTCAAAAGTGTCCCCTTATTATGCTTTATTAACAGAAGTTTTGCATAAGGCTAGTGTTGATAAAAAAGATTTAGATGTAGAAGGGCAGCAAATTGCAAAAGACCTAAAACTAATTCAGTATGATATGGTGGCTGGTAAAGGCTATTTGTCAAAGAATTTTTTCAAAGTACATAGTGAATAAAAGTTGTAATATGTGGTTTTGGAATTACATCATTAGTTGGAAAAAGCCAACCATTATCAATCTCCATCTAAAATGGACGAAAATTATACTAGTTAATAAGACTTGACTCCTATGCATATAGAGGTCAAGTCTTTAATTTTTTATGGTCTGTCATAGTTATATGAATCCAGATAATCTCTAATTTGAATAAGTGTTTTCTCTGTATTGCAAGGTGGACATAATCACAAAGTTTCTTCCGTTTGGCTTGACAAGTGGATGATTGATTCCTTTGGGATAAGCTCTTTTTTTAGTTCTTTAAAAATGATATACTAAAATAAAACAATTATGTTAGAAATGAGTTGTTATGCAAGTAAAGAATATCTCAAAGCGATTGGGGAAAGTGGCTAGTTTTGTTCCACAGGGTGCTAAAATTTTGGATGTAGGGAGTGATCATGCTTATTTGCCTATTTATTTAATGCAGCAGAGACGAATTGTGTCGGCTATTGCTGGCGAAGTTGTTGATGGGCCTTATCAATCTGCAGTTGCCAATGTGTCGGACAATGAATTGTCCGATAAAATTTCTGTCCGCTTGGCAAATGGTCTGGCAGCTTTTGATGAAAAAGATCAGATCGATGTTATTATCATTGCAGGGATGGGAGGACGATTGATAGCAGATATTTTAGCCAATGGCAGTGCGAAATTGGCATCTGTTAAGCGTCTGATTCTTCAGCCTAACAATCGGGAAGATGAACTTCGCAGGTGGTTGTGTGGTCATGATTTTCAAATTATTGAGGAGACTCTTGTGGAAGAAAATGGGAAATTCTACGAAATCATAATAGCTGAGCAGGGGAAGCAAGTGTTGAATGCTGATCAAGAACGTTTTGGACCATATCTGATGAGAAAGCAGTCGGCTATTTTTCAAGATAGATGGCAGCGGGAAGCAGATAAGCTAGAAAAAGCTCTGGCTAAAATCCCGATGAAAAATCTGGCAGAACGCTCTGCTATATCCCAAAAAATCAACCAAATCAAGGAGGTGCTCCATGCTGGCGAGTGATTTTATTAATCGGTATGAAGCTTACTGCCCTCAGGACTTATCCGAGGAGGGAGATGTTCGAGGATTGCAAATTGGAACTCTGAATAAGGAAGTTAAGCGGGTGCTGGTGGCATTGGATATCCGCGAGCAGACAGTTGCAGAGGCGATTGAAAAGGGAGTGGATTTGATTTTGGTTAAGCATGCTCCAATTTTTCATCCTATTAAAGATTTGGTGGCGGAGCGATCTCAGAATCAGATTTACATCAATCTGATTAAGCATGATATTGCAGTTTATGTCAGCCATACCAATATTGATATTGTAGATGATGGTCTTAATGACTGGTTCTGTGATCTACTGGAAATCACCGATACGGATTATCTTAGCGAAACGGCTCCCGGGCACGGTATTGGTCGTATTGGTAAAATCGCACCTCAGACTTTCGGAGAATTTGCAATCAAGGTTAAGGAAGTTTTTGATTTGGATAGCCTGCGTTTGGTGACTTATTCGGTTGTGGATCTGGAGAGAATGATTGAGAAAGTAGCGATCTGCGGTGGCAGTGGTCAATCCTTGTACAAAGAGGCATTTGTTAAGGGAGCACAAGTTTATATTACAGGCGATATTTACTACCATACAGCACAAGATATGCTAAGTGATGGTCTTTTAGCTTTGGATCCGGGCCATCATATAGAAGTGCTCTTTGTGGAAAAATTAGTTAAAAAGTTTCAAGACTGGAAAGTAGAAGAGGGCTGGGAAGTTGAATTTTTAGCCAGTCAGGTTTCTACAAATCCGTTTAAACATATCTAAGTAGGAAATTGTATGAAAAAAGTAGCGATTATCGGAGCAGGGATTGTCGGATCGACTGCTGCTTATTATCTATCGAAAAATTCTATCTTTCAGGTGACCATTTTTGATCATGGAATAGGTCAGGCAACCAAGGCAGCAGCTGGTATTATCAGCCCATGGTTTTCCAAACGGCGTAATAAAGCGTGGTATCGTATGGCACGACTGGGAGCAGATTTTTATCTGGATTTGATAGCTGATTTACAGAAGGACGGTTTTGCAACGAAGTTTTATCAGCAAACTGGCGTCTTTTTGTTGAAGAAAAAAGAGAAAAGTCTGGAGACGCTCTATGAGTTAGCAAACCAACGGCGGCATGAGTCGCAACTAATTGGTAACTTGCAGTTATTTTCACGAGCGGAAGCAACGGAGTACTTTCCGGGGCTTCAGGGTTTTGACCGGCTGCTCTATGCTTCTGGAGGAGCACGCGTGGAAGGTTCTTTATTGACTCAGATTCTGCTTGCGGCTAGTGGTGCAAACCTAATCCAAAAGAAAGTAAATTTGGATATTCGAGATGATGTTTGCTGGGTTAATCGTTCTTGTTTTGATCAAGTTATATTAGCAACAGGAGCGTGGTTGCCTGAGCTGTTGAAACCACTAGGTTATCAAGTGGATATTCGTCCACAAAAAGGTCAATTACGAGATTATCAGACTGATCTGGTGACAAATGATTATCCAGTGGTCATGCCAGAAGGAGAGCTAGATATTATTCCTTTTCAAAATGGCAAGATCAGTATGGGTGCTACCCACGAAAATGAAATGGGCTATGATTTAAGAGTGGATCAAGACTTGCTGGATAAAATGGAACAGGAAGCTTTTTACTATTTTCCTAGCTTGTCTCAAGCAAACAGAATGAGCGAACGGGTCGGAATTCGAGCCTATACCAGTGACTTTTCTCCCTTTTTTGGTCAGGTGCCAGATCTTTCGCAAGTATTTGCAGCAAGTGGTTTAGGCTCTTCTGGTTTGACGACAGGTCCTCTCATCGGTTATCATTTAGCTCAGATGGTTCAGGGAAAAAGCGGTAGCTTAAATCCAGCGGATTATCCTATTGAAAGATACATTAAGAAAGAGAAATAGATGACAGAAAAAATTTTAAATTGGGTTAATATTTGTGTGAAAAAAGGGGACAAAGTTCTTTTGCTTAACCGCCAGCATGATGATTTTAAAGGCTGGATTCAACCAGGTGGGAAAGTTGAGTTTCCAGAATCTTTTTTTGAAGCAGCTGTGCGAGAGTTGAAAGAGGAAACAGGATTGATAGCTTCGAATTTACAGCTTAAAGGCATTTCAGGTTTTACCAATCCGACAAAAGCAGAGCGTTATGTCTATTATGATTTTCTATGTGAGAATTTTGAAGGAGAACTACTAACAAAATCACGAGAAGGTCAGCCAAAATGGTGGTCAATTGATGAACTGGATTCAATATCTATGCAGGATGATATCAGGGATAGGCTTTCTTTGTACTGGCGCAAAGGATCCTTTGAGTGTATTCACTATTGGGATGAAGAGCATCATTGTATCAAAGAAACCAAGACGATATTGTATGACTGAGTTAGCAATGATTTTAGATTA
This sequence comes from Streptococcus sp. HMSC067A03, assembly GCF_001814295.1. Lineage (NCBI taxonomy): Bacteria > Bacillati > Bacillota > Bacilli > Lactobacillales > Streptococcaceae > Streptococcus > Streptococcus sp. HMSC067A03. The sequence goes on from NZ_KV815682.1 coordinate 150,171, forward strand.
AATGTAAATCCAAGAAACTCTTACAGGAGTGTGCTTTCAAATTTTAGTTCTTAAGTAAAAAGTGACATCCGCTTTCAAAAATGGTAAAATAAAGAGAATACATTAAGAGAGGAAACTCATTATGAAAGGTATTATTCTTGCAGGCGGCTCTGGTACGCGTTTATATCCTTTGACTAGAGCTGCATCTAAACAACTCATGCCGGTTTATGATAAACCCATGATTTATTATCCGCTATCAACCCTCATGCTGGCTGGTATCAAGGACATCTTGATTATCTCAACCCCGACAGATCTCCCTCGCTTTGAGGACTTGTTGGGTGATGGATCGGAGTTTGGTATCAGACTTTCTTATGCTGAGCAACCAAGTCCAGATGGCTTGGCTCAAGCCTTTATTATCGGTGCTAACTTTATCGGCGATGACCATGTGGCTTTGATTTTAGGTGATAATATTTATCATGGTCCAGGCCTTAGCAAAATGTTGCAAAAAGCTGCTTCTAAAGGAAAGGGAGCTACTGTTTTTGGTTATCAAGTGAAAGATCCAGAGCGTTTCGGTGTGGTTGAATTTGATGAAAATATGAATGCGATCTCTATCGAAGAAAAACCAGAACAACCCCGTTCTAACTACGCAGTTACAGGACTTTATTTCTATGACAATGACGTAGTAGAAATTGCAAAAAATATCAAACCTAGCCCACGTGGAGAGCTGGAAATCACTGATGTCAATAAGGCTTACTTAGACCGCGGTGATTTGTCTGTTGAGCTGATGGGACGAGGTTTTGCTTGGTTAGACACTGGTACACACGAGAGCTTGTTAGAAGCTGCTCAATATATTGAAACCGTCCAACGTATGCAAAATGTTCAAGTAGCAAACTTAGAAGAAATTGCCTACCGTATGGGGTATATTACCAAAGAACAAGTGCATGATTTGGCACAATCGCTTAAAAAGAACGAATACGGTCATTACTTATTGCGTTTGATTGGAGAAGAATAAGACATGTCTGAACAATTTTTTGAAAAAAAATTAGCAGCCCATAAGATTGAAGCTATTCCTGGCATGCTGGAATTTGACATTCCAGTTCATGGGGACAACCGTGGCTGGTTCAAAGAAAACTTTCAAAAAGAAAAAATGGTGCCACTTGGTTTTCCAGAAAGCTTTTTTGCAGAAGGGAAATTGCAAAACAATGTCAGTTTTTCTCGTAAAAATGTTCTCCGTGGTCTTCATGCAGAACCTTGGGATAAGTATATTTCTGTCGCAGATGGCGGTAAAGTTCTTGGTTCTTGGGTTGATTTGCGTGAAGGAGAGACATTCGGAAATACCTACCAAACGGTCATTGATGCCAGCAAGGGAATTTTCGTTCCTCGCGGTGTAGCAAATGGCTTCCAAGTATTGTCAGATACGGTTTCTTATAGTTATTTGGTCAATGATTACTGGGCATTGGAATTGAAGCCTAAGTATGCCTTTGTCAACTATGCTGACCCTACTCTTGAAATTAAATGGGAAAATCTTGACCAAGCAGAAGTCTCTGAAGCAGATAAGAATCATCCAATGCTTAAGGATGTTAAGCCTTTGACCAAAGATATGTTATAATACTCTCAGAAAAATAGGAGAAAATCTTTTCATGACTGAATATAAAAATATTGTAGTGACAGGTGGAGCAGGATTCATCGGCTCTAACTTTGTCCATTATGTCTATAATAACTTTCCAGATGTGCATATCACGGTTCTGGATAAGCTAACTTATGCTGGTAACCGAGCTAACATTGAAGAAATTCTAGGTGATCGCGTGGAGTTAGTCGTTGGAGATATTGCAGATGCAGCAATTGTTGATCAAGTAGCTAAGAATGCGGATGCAATTGTTCACTATGCAGCCGAAAGTCATAATGACAATTCGCTAAATGATCCTCGTCCATTTATCGATACGAACTTTGTTGGAACTTATACGCTTCTTGAAGCAGCTCGTAAATACGACATTCGTTTCCACCATGTGTCGACTGACGAAGTTTACGGAGACCTTCCTCTTCGTGAAGATCTTCCAGGGCACGGTGAAGGACTGGGTGAAAAATTCACACCAGAAACGAAGTACAATCCAAGTTCACCTTATTCGTCAACCAAGGCAGCTTCTGACTTGATTGTCAAAGCTTGGGTACGCTCTTTCGGTGTCAAGGCAACTATTTCTAATTGTTCAAATAACTATGGACCATATCAACACATCGAAAAATTTATTCCGCGCCAAATTACCAATATCCTCTCAGGTATTCGTCCAAAACTTTATGGCGAAGGTAAGAACGTGCGTGATTGGATTCACACGAATGATCACTCATCAGGGGTTTGGACTATTTTGACAAAAGGCCGTATCGGTGAAACCTACTTAATCGGTGCAAATGGTGAGAAGAACAACAAAGAAGTGCTAGAGCTCATTCTCAAAGAAATGGGACAACCGGCTGATGCTTACGATCGTGTAACAGACCGTGCTGGTCACGATTTGCGCTATGCTATTGATGCTAGTAAGTTGCGTAATGAACTTGGCTGGAAACCTGAATTTACTAACTTTGAAGCTGGTTTGAAAGAAACTATAAAATGGTATACAGACCACCAAGATTGGTGGAAAGCTGAAAAAGAAGCTGTCGAAGCTAACTATGCTAAGACTCAAAAAGTGTTGAAATAAACTAGTATTGAAGCTTTGTCTTTAAAGGAGAATCATGAAACATAAAATTTTAGTAACAGGTGGAGCGGGATTTATCGGAACTCACACCGTTATTGAGTTAGTTAATGCTGGACACGAAGTTGTTATTGTTGATAATCTAGTGAACAGCAGTAAAAAAAGTGTAGAAGTTGTAGAACGAATTGTTGGTCAAAAAGTTCCATTTTACCAAGTAGACATTCGTGACAAGAAGGCTTTACTTGAAATTTTTAAAGACGAACAACCGACAGGAGTTATTCATTTTGCAGCCTTGAAAGCAGTCGGTGAATCAACACAGATTCCGCTAACATATTACGAAAACAACATTACAGGAACATTGACATTGTTGCGTGTCATGGAAGAAGTTAAGTGCAAAAATATTATTTTTAGCTCTTCTGCAACAGTTTATGGTGATCCGCAGACTGTTCCAATCTTGGAAGATTTCCCGCTTTCAGTCACGAATCCTTACGGACGTACAAAACTAATGATTGAGGAAATGCTGACAGATATTTACAAAGCTGATTCAAACTGGAATATTGTTTTGCTTCGTTACTTCAACCCAATTGGTGCGCATGAAAGCGGTGATCTGGGCGAAAACCCAAATGGCATTCCAAATAATCTTTTGCCATACGTGACACAGGTTGCAGTTGGAAAATTAAAAGAAGTTCAAGTATTTGGTAATGACTATCCAACAGTTGACGGTACCGGTGTGCGTGATTATATTCACGTGGTGGATTTAGCAAAAGGACATGTCGCAGCTCTTTCAAAACTTGAAGGAGATGCAGGAATGAATATCTACAATCTTGGAACTGGTAAAGGATATTCTGTATTAGAAATCATTCAGAATATGGAAAAAGCAGTAGGTAAGCCAATTCCTTATAAAATTGTTGACCGTCGTCCTGGCGATATTGCCATTTGTTATGCCGACTCTACAAAAGCAAAAGAGGAATTAGGTTGGGAAGCACAATTTGATATTACGCGTATGTGCCAAGACGCTTGGCATTGGCAAAGCAAACATCCAAATGGGTTTGATGACTAAATAAAAGGATATTTCAACTAGTAAGCGAGGTCGGGATAATGGTTTCTCAACCTCGCTTTTTAATAGAAATAAGCCTGACGCATAGTAGTTGATTGCTCAACCTATTGCTTTGAGATTTGGGAAAGAGCTTGCTATTTTTTAGGAAGCTTGTATGAATGATAAGCTGATAGTAATTTCAAAATGAATTTACTAAGAAATTAGAAAACCGGTTAAGCATTTTTCTGGAAGAATGATTTACTTTCTGTTAAACTAAAAGTATGGAACATAATTTTAATCATAAAGCAGAATCATTTGATTCTCCCCAAAATAGATTTATTGCCGATCTCATTCGTCAAGAGTTGGAAAAGCAAGTTGTAGATTTTTCTGACAAGCATATTTTAGATTTTGGCGGTGGTACCGGATTGGTGAGCCTGCCATTGGCAACTCAATCCAAGTCAGTCATGCTTGTTGATATTTCTGACAAAATGCTTGAGCAGGCTCATCTAAAAGTAAAGAAGCAAGCCATTAATAACGTTCATTTATTGCAGCAGGATTTACTGTCAACTCCATTAAATCAATTGTTTGACATCATTTTAGTCAGTCGTGTTCTTCATCATATGTCAAATATTGAAGAAACTTTGAATGTGTTTAGAAATCATCTTGCTGATGACGGACAACTTTTTATTGCTGATTTTGTCAAAACAGATACAAATCATCATGGTTTTCATCTTGCTGATTTGGAAGGAAAACTGTCTCAAAGCGGTTTCTCATCAGTCCAATCTCAGATTATTTATAGTGCAGATAAACTCTTTTTAGGAAATTATGCGGAGCTTTTCTTGACACTAGCACAAAAAATATAGAATTGAACAAAAATCTTTTTTTGTAGACTTTGATTTTCTTTTACTTTATAAGTTCAGTATGAAAAATATTCTCGGATTTTACAGTAGTTACTGCCCCTATCAGTTGTTTATATTATAATAAGTATCAATATATAAAGGGTTTATGGGTTTATGAAGGTATTGTCACAAGATTTTTTCGACGCATATCAGACTGACACTTTTTCATTAAACTGGAAGCATTCTACTAGAATAGTACATCTTTATTTTTTGAGTTTTCAAGTTATTTAATTTCATATTGAGCAGAACAAAGTGCGCTCCCATAATTTGGGAACGCACTTTCTCTATATTTCTTATATTCTTGAACCTAACGATATAAGCTGGTCGGATGAACACCCAAGGGTGTTTGTACAGGTCAAACTTCTTCTAAGATAAGGTCAATAACCGTTAGATTGCAAGCTTTATTGAACATTTTTCGTGGTAAAATATTTCTGCGTTTCCACTTAATTTGTAGTTACTTTATTATACCAAGCCTAATTTTAGCATTTAATCAAAATAGAGTAAATCTTTGCTTGTGCTTGTAAAGACTTCAAAGCCATTTTTTGTGACATGACCACAGTCTTCGATACGGACACCGACTTTTTCTGGAATGTAAATTCCTGGTTCAACAGAGAAGCACATGCCTTCTTCGATAACCATGTCGTTACCTTCCATGATAGATGGAAATTCGTGAACACTCATACCGATACCATGTCCTAAGCGATGATTGAAATATTCTCCATAACCGGCTTTTTCAATGACCGTACGAGCAGCACGATCGACTTCATGAGCGGTTACACCTGGTTTGATAAAGTCTAGAGCAGCCCGTTGAGCTTCAAGTGTTAGATTGTAAATCTCCTTTTTAAATTGATCTGGTTTCCCAACAGCAACTGTCCGTGTCATATCGCTGGCATAACCGTTGACCATACAACCCAAGTCAAACAGAAGAAGTGCATTGTTTTCTACTTTGTTAGCACCTGGAATGCCATGCGGATTAGCAGCATTATTGCCTGTCAAAACCATTGTTTCAAAACTCATTTCATAGCCAAGTTGTTTGATACCGAAATCAATTTGAGCAATGATATCTGTTTCTGTCTTATCGAGAGAAATAGTATCAAAACCAATGCTGACAGCTTTATCCGCGTATTCTCCTGCGACAAACATTTTCTTGATTTCATCTGCTGATTTGATGAGACGCATACGATTGATGTAAGGCGTTAAATTGGTAAATTCAGCTTGTTCGAAAACGGTGTGTAATCCATTGTATTTGGTCAAAATCAAGTTATCAAATTCAACAGCAGTGTTTCGGAAACTGCCCGCTGGCAAGGCTGCTTTGATTTTTTTCCAAGGGTTTTCCGAGTCAACATAACCGACAACCTTAAAATTAACAATCGCACTAGCTCGTTCTACCTCAAGAGCAGGAACAAAGAGCAGCGGTTCATGATTTGTGAAAATAAAAAGAAACATTTGGCGTTCATGAGGGTCGCTATAAAATCCTGTTAAATAATTGATCGTGACAGGATCAGAAACGACAGCAACGTCTGCTTTTTCTGTTTCCAGATAAGAAATAATTTGATTTATTTTTGTCATTCTATTACCTTCTTTCTATGCTCTATTTTTGCAAAAAATAGAGCAAAAAGCAAGGGTAGAATGATAACTTTTTTAATACTTCAGAGATTTTATCAATTAAGTAAATTTTTCTTGTAAAATAATGGATAAAATTGCTAAAAAGTTACCGAAAGAACAAGATTTTTCAAAAAGTTATCAAAATGCTTGAAAGTGTTTCCAATAAGTGATAAAATGATTTTGGTAGGAATGTGAAAACGATATTTTCAATAATAGAAAGGATAATTTATGAACACAGACGATACTGTAACGATTTATGATGTCGCCCGTGAAGCGGGAGTTTCAATGGCGACCGTTAGCCGTGTCGTAAACGGCAATAAAAATGTAAAGGAAAATACAAGAAAAAAAGTCTTGGAAGTCATTGACCGCCTTGACTATCGACCAAATGCAGTTGCTCGTGGACTTGCCAGTAAGAAAACGACAACAGTAGGAGTTGTCATTCCAAACATTACAAGCAGTTATTTTGCAACGCTTGCGAAAGGAATTGATGACATCGCAGAGATGTATAAGTATAATATTGTTTTGGCAAATAGTGATGAGGATGATGACAAGGAAGTTTCTGTTGTCAATACCTTGTTCTCAAAACAAGTGGACGGCATTATCTTTATGGGATATCATCTAACAGAAAAGATTCGTTCTGAGTTTTCTCGTTCAAGGACGCCGGTTGTACTTGCAGGAACGGTTGACGTGGAACATCAGTTGCCAAGTGTTAATATTGATTACAAACAAGCAACTATGGATGCAGTAGAGCACCTCACTAAAAACAATAAAAAAATTGCTTTTGTGAGTGGACCTTTGGTAGATGATATAAATGGTAAGATTCGTTTGATTGGTTACAAAGAAGCGTTGAAAAAAGCAAAACTTTCTTATAGTGAAGGGCTTGTCTTTGAGTCTAAATACAGCTATGAGGATGGCTATCAATTGGCAGAGCGTGTCATTGCTTCTAAAGCGACAGCGGCCTTTGTGACTGGCGATGAACTGGCAGCTGGATTGTTAAATGGCTTATCAGACAAAGATGTAAATATACCAGAAGATTTTGAAATCATTACTAGTGATGATTCGCAGGTAGCACGTTTTACTCGTCCGAATTTGACGACAATTGGACAACCTTTGTACGATCTTGGTGCGATTAGTATGCGCATGTTGACTAAGATTATGCACAAGGAAGAGTTGGAAGAACGTGAAGTGGTGTTAGCTCATGGTCTTATTGAGCGCCGTTCAACAAGGAAGTAAGGGAGAGACCGCAAGGTCTTTTTCTTTTGCTTTTATAATGCATTGACCTTCTTGGTTTAATTTTTTCCATCTTTTGGGTATAATAGAAGACATGAAAGTATTACTTTATTTAGAAGGCAAGGCCGTTTTGGAAAAGTCGGGTATTGGTCGAGCTTTGCAACATCAGATGAAAGCTCTAGACTTGGCTGGGATTCCCTACACGACAGACCCTTCGGGAGATTATGATGTGGTGCATATCAATACCTATGGACCTAGGAGTTTGCGACTTTTGCATAAAGCTAAAAAGCAAGGAAAAAAAGTGATTATGCATGGGCATTCGACTAAGGAGGATTTTCGCAATTCATTTATTGGGTCGAATCTTTTTGCTTCTGCTTTTGGTAAGTATCTAGCACATATGTATCAAATGGCAGATTTTATCATTACACCGTCGGAGTATTCCAAAAAGTTAATCCAGGCTTATGGCGTGACAACACCAATTGTGGCTGTTTCTAATGGGATTGATCTCAATAAATATAAAAAAGATCCTCATAAAGAGATGGTATTTAGAAAGCATTTTAATATTCAAGAAGGTGGTAAGGTTGTCGTCTGTGCAGGGCTTTATTTCAGACGCAAAGGGATTGAAGACTTTGTAGAAGTAGCACGCAGAATGCCAGACGTTCGCTTTATTTGGCTGGGAAGTATTAACAAGTGGATCATTCCACGGAAAATCAGAAATCTTGTACTGTTTAATCATCCTAAAAATGTTGAATTTCCAGGTTATTTCAAGGGGGCTGTTTTTGAAGGAGCTATGAGCGGCAGTAGTCTCTTCTTTTTCCCTAGCTATGAAGAGACGGAAGGAATCGTTGTGTTGGAAGCGTTGGCTAGTCATCAACACGTGGTTTTGCGAGATATTCCCGTATATGAGGGCTGGATTGATGAGCAATCAGCTGAATTGGGGCATAATGTAGATGAATTTGTAGACTCTATCCAAAAGATTTTGGATGGTAAAGTAGATAAGCGAGAAGCTGGCTATAAGGTGGCGCAGAGTCGTTCAATTGATGATGTGGCTTATAAACTTGTGGATGCTTATCAAGAAGTATTGGAGATGTAGCATGCGAATTGGTCTTTTTACGGATACCTATTTTCCTCAAGTTTCTGGAGTGGCAACGAGTATTCGTACTTTGAAAACAGAATTAGAAAAGCTTGGACATACTGTTTTTATTTTTACAACGACAGATAAGGATGTCAATCGCTATGAAGATTGGCAAATTATTCGAATTCCGAGTGTGCCATTTTTTGCTTTTAAAGATCGTCGGATTGCCTATCGTGGTTTTTCAACAGCCTTAGAAATTGCACGTCAATATCAATTGGATATTATTCATACTCAGACTGAATTTTCTTTGGGTCTATTAGGTGTTTGGATTGCGAAAGAGTTGCGAATTCCAGTTGTTCATACTTATCATACACAGTATGAGGATTATGTACGCTATATTGCTAAAGGCATGGTTATTCGTCCTAGCATGGTCAAATACATTGTTCGCGGATTTATGAGTGATTTGGATGGTGTGATTTGTCCGAGCGAAATTGTTTATGACTTGCTCATGAAATACAAAGTAAAAGTAGAAAAACGTGTTATTCCGACTGGAATTGAGTTGGCTAAATTTGAACGTCCAGAAATTACTTCTGAAAATATTGCAGATTTGCGAGACAAATTAGGGATTGCTAAAGATGAAACCATGCTTCTCAGTCTGTCGCGTGTTTCTTATGAAAAGAATATTCAGGCAATTTTAGCTGCTCTGCCGGCTGTTTTGGAAGAAAATCCAGATGTGAAATTGGTAGTGGCAGGAGATGGACCTTATTTGTCTGACTTAAAAGCACAAGCCAAACGGTTGAACATTATAGATGTAGTTATTTTTACAGGTATGATTGCACCCAGTGAGACAGCCTTGTATTATAAAGCGGCGGACTTCTTTATTTCAGCTTCAACTAGTGAGACGCAGGGTTTGACTTATTTAGAAAGTCTAGCAAGTGGCACTCCGATTATTGCTCATGGTAATCCTTATCTAGACAATGTTATCAACAATAAAATGTTTGGAACGCTTTATTATGAAGAACGTGATTTGGCGGGAGCAATTTTGGAAGCTGTTATTGCAACACCGGATTTAGATGAAAAGAATTTTGCTGCAAAATTATACGAAATCTCTGCTGAAAACTTTGGACGTCGTGTCTATGAATTTTATCTAGATTTGACCATTTCAAAAGATTTCAACAATGACTTGTATCCAGAAGTTTCAGCCAGCAGGAGGTTGGCACAATCAGTTATGCATTTGCCACAAAAAGCAATTGCTCTTCCTGTAAACGGTTCAGCGCGAATATTTAAAGCCTCAAAACGACAAATCAAAAATATACAGAAATACCTAAAATAAAACTTCTAGACCAGTGAGGTAAGAAAATGCGGCGTGCTCTTCCTTTCTTAGCTATATTACTCTTTTTCTATTTATTATTTGATGGCATTGTTCAGATGATACCGATGGACGAATTGTTACGAAAGAGTTTGGTGGTGAATAATCTTCTTGTTTATTCACCACTGGCAACATTCTTTGTGGCAGCTATTTATGCAGGTTTGTACGGTTTTTCTCGTCGTTTCGTGCTTTTAGCGACGTTGATGTTTTTTGTGACTATTTTGACCTTTGGTGAATGGATTTTACTATATCATGTGGCTTATTTTATATGTTTATTAGTGGGGACGCTGCTGGGTTATGGAGTATTTCGCTGGAGAAAGTGAGATAAATGATCACTAAGCAGTTGGACATTTGCTCCTTTAGGAAGTTACTACAGTAGCAGTGAAAAGTTAAGATCATTGCAGCGTGTCTTGGAATCTTTTCATAAAAATTTAATGAATGGTCTAAGACTTTTGTCTTGACCTTTTTTGATATTCAAAAGAACACCCTAGAACACCCTATCGAAGAGAATGTGTTATATTTTTAACATATTTGTTCTAAAATTGTAAAGTAAAGAAATACTGTTTTATGGGTTGAATTGGTAAATTTTAAGGAAATTTTGGTATAATGAAAAGATAGAAAAAGGTGAATAAAATGAAAAAAATATTAGTTGTAGATGATGAGAAACCAATCTCAGATATTATAAAATTTAACATGGTAAAAGAAGGTTATGAAGTAGTGACAGCCTTCAATGGTCGTGAAGCATTAGAGATGTTTGAAGCAGAACGTCCAGATATTTTGATTTTGGACTTGATGTTGCCTGAACTGGACGGCTTAGAGGTGGCGCGAACGATTCGGAAAACGAGCAATGTTCCCATCATCGTTCTTTCTGCCAAAGACAGTGAATTTGATAAAGTCATTGGTCTCGAAATCGGAGCAGATGACTATATGACAAAGCCGTTTTCTAATCGTGAGTTACAGGCGCGTGTCAAAGCTATTTTGCGTCGCACAGATTTGACAATTGAAAATCAAGAAGCAGAAGCTGCTCCGACAGAAATTGTGATTGGAGATTTGCAGATTTTGACCGATGCTTTTGTCGTGAAAAAGCATGGTGAAGAATTGGATTTAACACACCGTGAGTTTGAATTGCTACACCATTTGGCCACGCATATCGGGCAAGTAATGACGCGTGAACATCTACTAGAAACGGTGTGGGGATATGATTATTTTGGAGATGTTCGGACTGTTGATGTGACAATTCGCCGTTTGAGAGAGAAGATTGAGGATATTCCTAGCCGACCAGAGTATATTTTAACACGGCGCGGTGTTGGATATTATATGAGAAACAATGATTGATAATATTAGACAATTTGTTGTATCAAGGGATTTTGTTTTTGTCTTACTTATTTTAGGATTTATTTTGGTCATTACGCTGCTCTCCTTGGAAAACAGACGTGATAATATTCGTATTCGCCGATTGAATCAAAAAGTGAAGGATTTAATCGCGGGAGATTATTCAGAAGTTTTAGATATGCAAGGTGGTCCGGAAATTACTGATATTACAAATAGTATCAATGACTTATCTGAGGTAATTCGCCTAACGCATGAAAATTTAGAGCAAGAAACCAAACGCTTGTCTAGTATTTTGTCCTATATGACAGATGGCGTTCTTGCGACCAATCGTCGTGGGCAGATTATTATGATTAATGATATGGCGACCAAGCAATTGGGAGTCAAAGAATCTGAAGCACGAAAGATGAATATCTTAAAATTGTTGGATGTTGAAGACGAATATGATTTACGAGACTTGATTACGAAAGTTCCAGTGTTGACCATTGATTCGCAGGATGAAAATGGAGAGTTTTTAAGTTTACGTGTCCGATTTGCCTTGATTCGTCGAGAATCAGGCTTTATTTCAGGGCTGGTTGCTGTGCTGCACGATACAACGGAGCAGGAGAAAGAGGAGCGTGAGCGGAGACTATTTGTTTCCAATGTTAGTCATGAATTGCGTACTCCCTTGACCAGTGTCAAGTCTTATCTGGAAGCATTAGATGAAGGTGCCTTGTCAGAACCAGTCGCACCAGATTTTATTAAGGTTTCGTTAGATGAAACCAATCGGATGATGCGAATGGTTTCAGACTTGCTGAGTTTGTCACGTATTGACAATGCTACCAGTCATTTGGATATTGAGCTGACGAATTTTACAGCTTTTATCACGTTTATTTTAAATCGTTTTGACAAAATCAGAAGTCAGAATGATGATAAAAAATATGAAATCATTCGTGATTACCCCATTAACTCCATCTGGGTTGAAATTGATACGGATAAAATGACACAGGTTATTGATAATATCATCAATAATGCTATTAAATATTCTCCTGACGGCGGTAAGATCACAGTGAGTATGAAAACAACCGAGACCCAAATGATTTTGTCTATATCAGATGAGGGCTTAGGAATTCCCAAAAAAGATTTACCGAAAATTTTTGACCGCTTCTATCGTGTAGACAAAGCAAGAAGTCGTGCACAAGGTGGATCCGGATTAGGTTTAGCTATTGCTAAGGAAATTATTAAGCAACATCACGGATTTATCTGGGCAAAGAGCGAGTATGGCAAAGGCTCAACCTTTACTATTGTCCTGCCTTATGATAAAGAAGCTGTCAAAGATGATGATTGGGAAGAAGATGAATTAGAAGGGTAGCATGAACGAGAAGGGATTTAAGTACAGTATTTTAGCGTCAGGTTCTACTGGCAATTGTTTCTATTTAGAAACCCCAAAGAAGAAGTTGCTGATTGACGCCGGCTTATCTGGAAAGAAAATTACCAGTTTGCTGAGTGAAATTGATCGTAAGCCAGAGGATTTGGATGCTATTTTGGTGACGCATGAACATAAAGACCATATTCATGGTGTGGGTGTTTTAGCACGGAAATATCATTTAGATATTTATGCTAATCAAGATACTTGGAATGCTATGGAAACAGCACTTGGAAAGATTGATGTCAGTCAGAAGCATATTTTTGAAATGGGAAAAACGAAAACATTTGGTGATATTGATATTGAAAGTTTTGGGGTCAGTCATGATGCGGTTGCACCACAATTCTATCGATTGATGAAAGATGATAAAAGTTTTGTTTTGCTGACGGATACTGGTTATGTCAGCGATCGGATGGCAGGAATCATTGAAAATGCAGATGGCTATTTGATTGAATCAAATCATGATATTGAAACCCTGCGCAGTGGTACTTATCCTTGGAGTTTAAAGCAGCGAATTTTGTCTGATCAAGGGCATTTGTCGAATGATGATGGTGCTGAAACTATGATTCGCACTCTAGGGATACGGACAAAGAAAATCTATCTAGGACATCTCAGCAAGGAAAATAATACTAAAGAATTGGCTCATATTACAATGGTCAATCAATTGGCACAGGCTGATTTGGCAGTTGAGCATGATTTTCACATTTATGATACCTCACCAGATACGGCAACTCCATTGACTGATATTTAGGAGAGTCAATGTGAATTTTTATTTAATCATTTCATTGCTTTCACTGCTTTGGGGGCTGCTCTTGTTGAAGCTCTCCTTTTACTGCTGTCTGTTGTTTGTTTTTCACGCAGTTCTAAGCGGTTTGAATAATGGTTGTACCACACTAAGTTGTATCAAATTTATGTAGCAGACTTTCGTGAAACAGGAGTTATTGCTTATGCGCGGAAAAAAGAATTCTCATTTTTATTTATATTCTAATGGGAATTTCAATCTTCTTTGCACTAATTATTTGAGTCAAACTTGCTTTGGTGGGACTCACTCTTTTTATAACTTACTATTTATTCAAAGTTATTCCAGATAAGGAATGAAAATTCATTTCATCTCTAGTGAACTTTTACTATCAAATTCTTGGTATCGTTGGAGTATCAAGGATTTTTTTGATATAATAATAGAGAATTTGTTTTCGTTTTAAAAGAAAAAAGTTCTTCTTGAAAGGAGAAAAAATGAGAGATTTACATAAAGTTTTGAGTAAGCAATTTGGAATTGTCTTCCAAAATGAGAGGTTGTTGGAAACAGCTTTTACTCATACTAGCTATGCTAACGAGCACCGCCTCTTAAACATTTCACATAATGAGCGCTTGGAATTTTTAGGAGACGCTGTTCTGCAATTATTGATTTCAGAATATCTGTATAAAAAATATCCGAAGAAACCAGAAGGAGACTTATCAAAACTCCGCTCGACGATTGTGCGTGAAGAAAGTTTAGCTGGCTTTAGTCGAGATTGTCAGTTTGATCAATTTATCAAATTGGGTCGTGGCGAAGAAAAATCAGGTGGTCGCAATCGTGATACCATTCTCGGCGATTTATTTGAGGCCTTTTTAGGTGCCCTTCTGTTAGATAAGGATGTGGAAGCCGTTAAGAAATTCCTTTATCAAATCATGATTCCAAAGGTGGAAGCAGGAGACTTTGAGCAGGTGATTGATTACAAGACCAAGCTACAAGAACTGCTCCAAGTCAATGGTGATGTTGATATTGTCTATCAAGTTATCTCTGAGTCTGGTCCAGCTCATGCTAAAGAATTTGATGTATCTGTGTCAGTAGATGGCAGAGTGGTTGGGCAAGGGCAAGGTCGCTCTAAGAAATTAGCAGAGCAGGAAGCTGCAAAAAATGCGTTTGAAAAGGAAAATTATTCATGTATTTAAAAGAAATTGAAATTCAAGGTTTCAAATCTTTTGCAGATAAGACTAAAGTCGTTTTTGACCCAGGAGTGACTGCTGTCGTTGGGCCAAATGGATCAGGAAAGTCTAATATCACAGAAAGCCTGCGTTGGGCGCTGGGAGAATCTAGTGTTAAAAGCCTTCGTGGTGGCAAAATGCCAGATGTTATTTTTGCGGGTACGGAGAGCAGAAAGCCGTTAAATTATGCTTCAGTTGTGGTCGTATTGGATAATAAAGATCGTTTCATCCAGCAGGCTGCAGATGAGATTCGTGTAGAACGCCATATTTATCGCAGTGGAGACAGTGAATATAAAATTGATGGCAAAAAAGTGCGCTTGCGAGATATTCATGACTTGTTTATGGATACTGGACTTGGACGAGATAGTTTTTCTATTATCTCTCAAGGAAAGGTAGAAGAGATTTTCAACAGTAAGCCAGAAGAGCGCCGTGCTATTTTTGAAGAAGCAGCTGGAGTGTTGAAATATAAGACCCGCCGTAAGGAAACCGAAAGCAAGCTAACTCAAACACAGGATAATTTGGATCGTTTGGAAGACATTATTTTTGAGCTAGATAGTCAAGTAAAGCCGCTTGAAAAGCAAGCTACGGTAGCTAAGCAATTTTTGAAATTAGACGAAGAACGGCGGACTCTTTATTTGGATGTATTGATTGCCCAGATTGTCGAAAATAAAATGCGGCTGAATACGACGGAGGGACAGCTAGCAAGCATTCAGCAGGATTTATCTGCTTATTACAATAAGCGAGATCAGCTGGAGCAAGAAAATGCTCTTCTAAAAGAAAAACGACATGCTTTGCAAAAACAAATGGTAGATGATCAAGCAAGTCTATTGGAATTAACACGTTTAATCAGTGATTTAGAACGTCAAATTGAAGTTTCAAAATTGGAGTCTAGTCAAGCTGCCAGCAGTCGGAAAGAAAATGAAGAACGTTTACAGGGACTAGAAGAAAAACGAGCTGTGGTTCAAAAAGAATGGCAGGAAAAAAATGAGCAACTGATCGATTTTTCGAAAGAATTAGAGCAAAATCAACAGGCTATTCATAAATTAGAAGCTGAAATTGAGACATTCTCGGATGATCCTGACCAGAGGATTGAAAAATTACGTGGCAAATTTGTCCAATTGATGCAAGAAGAAGCAGACTTGTCAAATGACTTAACTGCTTTGGAAAGCCGTTTAGCCAATGAATTGCAATTATCTGAAAGCAAGCAAGCAGAGTTTGCCAAGTTACAAGAAA
The DNA here is from genome assembly GCF_001814295.1 of Streptococcus sp. HMSC067A03. Lineage (NCBI taxonomy): Bacteria > Bacillati > Bacillota > Bacilli > Lactobacillales > Streptococcaceae > Streptococcus > Streptococcus sp. HMSC067A03. The sequence goes on from NZ_KV815682.1 coordinate 165,977, forward strand.
ATTTAAAAAACACACAAGCAAACGAACAGAACCAGCTAGAAGATTTGGAAACAGCTCGACAGTTGGTTCAACAGTTGTTGGTAGATTACCAGGAACAGCTTAAGCGAGTTCAAAGTGTGAAAGAAGATTATCAGCAAAATCAAGCAGCAATGTTTGATATGATGGATGATGTAAAGAATAAAAAGGCACGCATTGGTAGTTTAGAAGCTATTTTAAAAAATCACAGTCATTTCTATGCTGGGGTAAAAAGTGTGCTGCAAGAAGCAGATCGATTAGGTGGAATTATTGGGGCTGTCAGCGAGAAATTGAGCTTTGACCCACATTATCAAACGGCACTTGAAATTGCGCTTGGAGCAAGTAGCCAGCATATCATCGTTGAAGATGAGCAGGCAGCAACACAAGCGATTGAATTTTTAAAACACAAACGAACAGGACGGGCGACTTTTTTGCCATTAACAACGATTAAAGCACGCCATTTGCCAGATCATCATCGAGCGATCATTGAAAAGAGCACTGGTTTTCTTGGTCTAGCTTCATCTTTGGTGCGTTATGATATGAGTTTAGAGCATATTTTCCAAAACTTGCTGGGAACGACAGCGATTTTTGATACGGTAGAAAATGCCAGAGCAGCTGCTCGCAAAGTTCGTTATCAAGTACGAATTGTCACGCTGGATGGAACAGAGTTGCGGACAGGTGGTTCTTATGCGGGTGGTGCTCATCGGAATAACAATACGATTTTCATCAAGCCAGAATTGGAAGCTTTGCAAAAGGAACTTTCTGAGAAGAATGTGATCTTAGCAGAACAAGAGAAGAGAGTGGAAGATTTGCACACGCTGTCAATTCAATCCACGAATCTTTTGGAAGAAATAAAAACAGATGGCGAGGAAGCACGGTTAGCCGAACAAAAGGCTCAATTTGCCTATGAGCAAACACACAAACAAGTTGAAGACTTATCTGAGCTTCTGACTTTGCAAGAACGCGAGCTATCTCGCGAGGTGCTTCCTGACATGGCAGAACAAAAAGAAACACTAATCAGGCGTCTTGCAGAGATTGAGCAGGAAAAAACAGAAACAGAAACAGAAATTGAACAGATTAAGTCAGATAAAGACGCTGTTCAAGCGCGTCTAGATAAATTAACAGCATGCTTATCTGATCTTCGTTTGGCTCGTACGGAAGTGACAGGTCATCAGCGTTATGTTCAGGCAGATCTCACCCGTTTATCTAATGAACAAGCTGAATTGGATAAAGAGATTTCAACTTTACAATTCTTGATGGAGCAAAAGGAAGAGACGGTTGCAAAAGTAGATATTGCTATCTTAGAAGAGCAGTTAGCAAAGGCAATGCAAGAAAAGACAGCTTTGAGTCAAGCAAGCATTCGTCATCAGTTTGAGGTGGACGATTTGGAAGGTCAAACCGAAGACATTACGAGTCATTTGGAACAAGTGCGCCACCAAAATGAAGATTTAATTCGCAAACAAGCCAAAACAGAAGCTGAAAAAGATAAGGTTGCAGACGTCCTTCGTCGTCTTCTGACGAATTTGACAGATGATTATCAAATGTCTTTTGATGAAGCTAGCAAACAGGCTCACCCACTAGAAAATCTAGCTGTTTCTGAAACCAAGGTCAAGGACTTAGAAAAAGCTATTCGGGCACTGGGCCCAGTCAATCTTGATGCGGTAGAGCAATTTGAAGAAGTCAGTCAACGCCTCCATTTCCTCAATACTCAGAGAGATGACGTACTCTCTGCGAAAAATCTGCTTTTGGATACCATCGAAGAAATGAATGATGAAGTAAAAGAACGCTTCAAAACAACTTTTGAAGCAATTCGTGAGAGTTTCAAGGTGACTTTCAGACAGATGTTTGGCGGTGGTTCAGCTGATTTGATTTTGACCGAAGGTGATCTTCTGACCGCTGGGGTAGAAATCTCAGTACAACCACCTGGTAAGAAAATTCAGTCGCTCAATCTGATGAGCGGAGGAGAAAAAGCTCTGTCAGCTTTGGCATTACTCTTCTCCATTATCCGTGTCAAAACGATTCCATTTGTCATTTTGGATGAGGTGGAAGCTGCACTTGACGAAGCCAATGTTAAACGTTTCGGAGACTATCTCAATCGTTTTGATAAAGACAGCCAGTTTATTGTGGTGACCCATCGTAAGGGAACAATGTCTGCAGCGGATTCTATCTATGGAGTGACCATGCAAGAATCTGGTGTGTCAAAGATTGTTTCCGTTAAATTAAAAGATTTAGAAAGTATGTAAAATGAATATAAAATTAGTTGCAACAGATATGGACGGCACCTTTTTAGATGACAAAGGTCAGTTTGACATGGTTCGACTTAAGAACTTATTGCTTCGTTTTAAAGAAAAAAGTATCTATTTTGCAGTAGCCAGTGGACGCGGTTTGCTGTCATTAGAAAAGCTATTTGAGGACGTGCAAGATGAGATTATCTTCATTGCTGAGAATGGTAGTTTGGTAGAATTTCGTGGAAAAGATCTTTATGAAGCAACAATGTCTAAGGATTTTTATCTATCAGCTTTTGAGAAATTAAAAACATCTCCATATATCAATATCAATGAATTGCTTCTGACAGGGAAAAAAGGTTGTTATGTCTTGGAGACAGTTGATCCAGCTTATTTAGCTTTCAGCACTCATTATAATGAAAATATCCAAAAAGTTGCTCACTTGGAGGATATTACAGATGAAATTTTCAAATTTACCACCAACTTTTCTGAAGAAACAGTTGCTGCTGGTGAAGCTTGGGTTAATCAACACGTTCCTGGTGTCAAAGCCATGACAACAGGCTATAAGTCAATTGATATTGTTCTAGACTATGTGGATAAAGGAGTTGCTATTGTTGAATTAGCGAAAAAGCTAAATCTTGAGATGGATCAGGTCATGACATTTGGAGATAATCTGAATGACCTACACATGATGCAAGTTTCTGGTTATCCCATTGCCCCTGAAAATGCTCGTCCAGAGATTTTGGAAGTAGCCAAAGAGGTCATCGGACACCATGCAGCGCATTCAGTCATGACTTATATGGAGGGCTTATAATGGCAGATATAAAATTGATTGCTCTAGATTTAGATGGAACGTTACTAAATTCTGACAAAAAAATTTCTGCTCGAAATTTAGCAACTCTTAAGCTGGCTCAAGAACAAGGAATCAAGGTTGTTTTAACGACTGGTCGACCTCTTAAAGCAATGGAACTTTTCTTAAACGAATTGGGTGTTGCCAATCAAGAGGATGAATACACCATTACTTTTAATGGTGGTTTGGTGCAACGCAACACAGGTGAAATTCTTGATAAAACAGTTTTTGCTTATGATGATGTGACCCGTATTTTTGAGGAAACAGAAAAGTTGGGCTTGCCGTTAGATGCGATTTGTGAAGGGACTGTTTACCAAATCCAGTCAGATCATGAGTCGCTTTATCAAACTTGTAACCCTGCTTTAACATTTGAGTCTGTTTCATTTGCAGATTTATCTAGCCAACAAACTTATAATAAATGTGTGACAGCTTATGCACCAGATCTACTTGATCGTAGTATTGCTCAATTTTCGTCTGACTTATTTGACAAATATGAAATTTTTAAGTCACGCGATATGCTGTTAGAATGGTCTCCAAAGAATGTTCATAAGGCAAATGGCTTAGAAAAATTGATTAGTCATTTAGGAATTGAACAAAGTGAAGTCATGACTTGCGGAGATGAAGCAAACGACCTATCTATGATAAAATGGGCAGGGCTTGGTGTAGCTATGCAAAATGCAGTAGCAGCAGTCAAAGAAGTTGCCAATGTGGTGACGCCGATGACGAATGATGAAGATGCTGTTGCTTGGGCTATAGAAAAATATGTACTGAAATAAAGGAGGAATCTGATGGGGTTATTTAATCGCCTTTTTGGTCGCCAAAAAGAAGAAAAAACAGTTGAAAATATTCTTGAAGAAGCTGTAGAAATAGTACCAGAGGATAATCAAGGAAAGAATCTAGAAATAGCAGAAAAGGATTCTGTAGAGAATGCGCAATCTGAGAATCTAGATGAACAAAAGCTCCAGACAGAACTAAAAGAACGGCTTGCTGAGGATAAAACGCGTCTTGAAACCATTCAAGAAAAAGTAGAAGAAATAGATTCGGAAATGGCCGAGACAGAAGCAAGGATAGAGTCAGATGAAAGAGATTCACAAGTTCCAGAAAGCCATGCTTTGCAAAGTGAAATGGCAGATTCACAACCCGTAAACAAAGAAAAATCTTTTTCTCAGACTCCAACCCAGCAAGCAGGTGCTGCTGCAGATTTACAGGCTCGTTTAGTGGAAGCTAGACGACTACAAGCAGAACAAGAAAAAATGAGGCAACTGGACGAAGCGAATGCAGCAAGTGCAGAAACAATCTCGGAAAACTTTTCTAGCCTAACATCAACTAATGAAGCAGTTGATGCAAATTCATCTATTCAGGAAGAAACGGTTCAGGAAAAGTATGACCGCAGTCTCAAAAAGACACGGACAGGATTTGGAGCCCGCCTTAATGCTTTTTTTGCAGCTTTCCGTTCTGTAGATGAGGAATTTTTTGAAGAGTTAGAAGAACTCTTGATTACGAGTGATGTTGGGGTGCAAGTTGCCTCCAATCTGACTGAGGAATTACGTCAAGAAGCTCGCCTTGAAAATGCTAAAAAATCAGATGCCCTTCGTCGGGTCATCATCGAAAAGTTAGTAGACATCTATGAAAAAGACGGTCAATTTAACGAAAAAATTAATTTACAAGACGGTCTGACAGTTATGCTTTTTGTAGGTGTGAATGGAGTTGGAAAGACCACTTCCATCGGGAAATTGGCTTATAAATATAAACAAGCTGGCAAAAAAGTTATGTTAGTTGCAGCAGACACTTTCCGTGCAGGAGCTGTTGCTCAACTGGTAGAATGGGGGCGTCGAGTAGATGTTCCTGTTGTGACAGGTCCAGAAAAGAGTGATCCAGCCAGCGTTGTTTATGATGGCATGGAGCAAGCAAAGGCTGAAAATGTAGATATTCTCATGATTGATACAGCTGGACGTTTGCAAAACAAAGATAATCTCATGGCAGAGTTGGAAAAAATTGGACGAATTATTAAACGGGTAGATCCTGTTGCGCCGCATGAAACTTTCTTAGCTCTGGACGCTTCGACGGGACAAAATGCCCTTGTTCAGGCGAAGGAATTTTCAAAGATTACGCCAGTAACGGGGATTGTTTTGACAAAAATTGATGGAACTGCGCGTGGTGGTGTCGTTCTTGCAATCCGCCAAGAACTCGATATTCCAGTTAAACTGATTGGATTCGGAGAAAAAATTGACGATATTGGAGTATTTAACTCTGAAAACTTTATGAAAGGGCTCTTGGAAGGATTGGTATAAGAAAAAAGACTTGCAATTCATTCATTTTGCAAGTCTTTTGCGTATATTTACGTTAACCCAATCGTCCTTCTTTGCGATAGGTTTCGTCTGGTTGCCAATTCCAATGAGCTTCAAATTGGTTAAGGAGATCAAAGCTAGCTTTGGGTCCCATAGTACCTGATTTGTACTGATGAAGAGGGACTTCGTTGTTTGCCCACAGGGATTCAATGCGATCAATCAATTCCCAGCTAGAACGTACTTCGTCCCAATGGCTGAAATTGGTTGAGTCATTGTTTAGCACATCGTAGATGAGCTTCTCATAAGGTTCTGGTGAAGCGCCAGAAGCGGTTGCATCTGTACGATAATCAAGTGTCAGCGGAGCTAAGTTAAATTGCTCGCCTACTTCTTTGCCATTCATGCTAAGTGAAAATCCTTCAGTCGGCTGAATGTAAATCGTCAGTACATTTGGTTGAAGCGAGGAGCCGAAAATAGATTCTATTTGTTTGAAAACAATGTTGACATGGGTTCCTTTGGCAGTGAGACGTTTTCCAGTACGAAAGAAGAATGGCACACCACGGAAACGATCGCTGTCCACAAAGAACGCACCAGAAACAAAGGTTTCAGTGGTAGACTCTGGCTCAACATTTGGTTCACTGCGATAGGAAATATATTTTTTTCCGTCCACTTTTCCAGAAGTGTACTGACCACGAATGAAAAGTTTTTTCAGGTCATTATCGGTAGATTTGTGCAAGTGCTTGAAAACCTTAATTTTTTCAGCCCGAATGTCATCTTTAGTAAATGCTTTGGGCTTATCCATAGCAAGTAAAGACAGGAGTTGAAGCGTATGATTTTGCACCATATCACGCAGGGCACCTGAATGATCGTAATAGCCACCGCGCTCTTCCACGCCTAACTTTTCCGCAAAGGTAATCTGTACATTGTCAATATAATCACGATTCCAGACATTTTCAAAAAGAAGATTAGCAAAGCGAATGGCAAAAATACTTTGAATCATTTCCTTGCCGAGATAATGGTCAATACGGAAAATCTGCTCTTCGTCAAATGTTGCTAACAAATCATCGTTTAGTTTGCTAGCAGAGGCAAGATCTGTGCCGAAAGGTTTTTCTACAATTAAGCGTTCAAATCCTTTCCCGTCTACAATTTGCTCGGATTTGAGATGTTTGGCAATCGTCCCAAAAAACTGAGGAGCCATAGATAAAAAGAACAATTTATTGTGTTCTGCTTGATAGTGCTCATTGAGATGATTTTGTAGTTTTCTTAATTCAATATAATGCTCGGTATCTTGGACATCGTGACTTTGGTAATAGAAATGGCTAGCAAAGTCTTGCGCTTGCTCAGGGCTGTCTGCGAGGTCTGTAATAGACTCAACCACGACAGATTCAAAATATTCCTTGCTCCAAGGTCTGCGAGCAGTTCCGATAACTGCAAAATGTTTAGACAAATTACCAGATCTATACAATCTAAAAAGAGAAGGATAAAGTTTTCTTTTTGCCAAATCTCCACTGGCACCAAAAATTGTAATAATCACTTTTGAAGACATTTTGAACACCTGTTTTCTAATATTTTATTTATTTTATCATAAATTGATTAAAATTTCCGAGTTTTGATAGCTCGAAATAAAGAGTAAAAGAGATAAAAAATAAGGATAACAAGGAAGAACAGGAGTAGAAAGACAAGATGCACACCGGTCGTTGTATTAGGAGATTGATTAACGATTATAGCAGCGATAGCTGTTCCCAAAGCACCGGCAAATGTTTGAGCCGTTTGAAAGAGTGCTGTAGCATCTGGTGATTTCTCACGGCTAATCTGTGAGACAGATAGAGCCATAGTGTTATTGAATGCCATATTACGCCCGATTGTAAAGAAAATATAAGTAAGAATAATCAGTGGTAGCGTTAAGGATTCCGTAAAGAATGCAAAAACGGAAATAGCTAAGAAAAAGAGAAGATTCCCACCATATAGGGAAAGTTTTGCTCCTTTGTTATCATACAATTTTCCTAAAAAAGGTGCTGAGAAAGCTCCCAACATTGTTCCGGGCAGCAGTGCAAAACCAGCAGCAGAGGTAGCTTCGTGTTTTACTAAAACTAAGAAATTAGGAATCAGAAAATTGGCTGATAAATTTGAAAATTGGTAAAGGAAGAACGGAATGATTCCAAGTAAAATAGCTGGATTTTTCAAAATACGAATATCTAAAAAAGGATGTTCCACTGTTAAACTTCTCCAAATGAAAAGTAGAAGTGATAATAAAAAGATGATGACGAAGCTCCAATTAAAACTACCTTCTTCTAAGCTAGAAATCATCATGATAGAAAAAGTCAGTGAAAGTGTAAGAAGCAAGAAAGAAATCCACTCAAAAGGACGTTTTTGTTTATTGGGGGTATTTTCTAAAAAGAAAAATCCTAGAATGAACGAGATGATCGAAACTGGCATGATGAATGTGTAAATCATGTGCCAATCAAACAAGCCAATCATAAAGCCGCCGTAAGTTGGACCAATTGCAGGTGCTAGGCTAATCACTAGCCCAGTCAGTCCCATATAAAAGCCAATTTGACTGCGTGGAATCCGTTCTACAATCAAGTTAAACATTAACGGTATGGCTATTCCAGTGGCAGCGCCTTGTAGAATCCGCCCTAGCATTAGTAGAGCAAAATTAGGAGCAAGCATCGCCACACCATTTCCGAACGTAAAAGTAACTAGGCTAGTGAAGAGAATTTTTCGTTCAGACCAGTTGTGTGCTAGTGTGGCTCCGAGTGTAATCGTAATGGAAACAGCAAGCAAGTAGCCTGTCGTAATCCATTGCAATGTGCCAAGGTCTGTATGAAACACTTTCATAAGATGCGGAAAAGTGACATTCATACTGGTTTCAGAAAGAATTCCAGCAAAAGCAATTAGTGCTGTGGCAAAAATGGATAGCAAGGTTTTTCTTGAAACAGGTTGGTTGTGTTCTGACATAGTATCTCCTAAAATTATAAATCTCTCTTATTTTATCATAATTGCTCAGAAAAGAGCATAATAGGAGACCTAGAGAAATAGTTCTCAGGTCTTCTTTTGTTTATTCAATATGGGTTAAAAGACACGATAGACATAAGGATTGCTAGGTTTTTCAACTTTCTTGAAACTATCTACTTCAAGCATTGGTAAACTTTGGCCTAGCTGTTTGTGGTAGCGAATCGTAATTTTCCCACTCGCTCTTATCCAGGTGTTATTTTCGAAATGCTCAGTATTTCCAGTTGTCAGAAGTCCATAAACCCCCGAATCGGCGATACAATGAATAATGCCAAAGCGGAACAAAAATTGACTTTTAGCATCGCTTGGATCATTATAGACGAAACCGGTAAATTCTAGTCGTTTTCCAGCAAATTCATCTGGATAATCATAAAGAACTTCCATGACCTCCATATAATTTTCATTCGTAACAGAGATGGTATCTTTTTTCAGATATTTTTTGGCGGCTGCTCGCATTTCTTTCTCATAAGCACTTTTAGTGAAATAAGTGCTGGTATCAGGTTTTAGATACTGATTGGTAGTGCCTTCATCAGCTTGAATGTTTTTTGAACTACCGTCAGCTAACGGGAAATGGTAACCTTTAGCAGAAACGGTCGTAGAGTCTAAACTGACTGTTGGAAAGAAGAGAGCCACCAGCAACGGTACGATGAGAAAAGCAATACTAGCAAATTTTGCCGAACGACTCGTCAGATGGCTGTGTACTTTCATTTTTTTCATCCAGACAATGAGCTGGACAATGGCTAGCACGAAAGAAAGAACCATTGAAATATATGCCAAATAAGAAAAATGCATATTGATGTATTGATTGAGCTTGCCAGAAAGTTGCAAATACATGGTAATTTCAAAATAACCAGCTAAAATTAGAAAACGAATCATAGCACTACCCCCACAAGCCAAGAATAAAGAACAACGACTAAACTAACAATTCCAATAAATTGCCAGATGAATCGTCCTTTGAGATAATTTTTCATCATGAGAATATTTTTTACATCTAACATTGGTCCAATGACGAGGAAAGCTAAAACTGGTGCTAACCCAAAACTAGAAATGAGTGAGCTTCCGATAAAGGCATCAGCTTCGCTACAAAGTGAGAGAAGAAATGCAAGCACCATCAATAATAGAATAGCCATAAGTGGTGTTGCACTAATAGAAGTCAGAATGCGTGTAGGCACATAGACTTGAACGATGCTGGCAAAGAGACAGCCAAAAACTAAATAGCGACCAGTATCGAAAAATTCGTCAATAGATTGCACAAACACTTGAAATACTTTCTGCGTTTGATTCAAATGAGAAAAGTCATGCTCATGCCGAATAACTCGATTTTCTTTTTGAATATTTGCAGTATTGAGAAAGCCAAAGAAAATTCCTAGAACAATTGCTACAACAACAGATCCAAAAGCTCTGAGTAACGCCATTTTAAAGGAATTTCCAAAAGCAGAGTAAGTTGCAAAGAGAACGATAGGATTGATAACTGGCGCTGTTACCATAAAAGGTACGGCTGTATAACTTGGCACTTTCTTTTCCAAAAAGCGATTGATAATGGGAACAATTCCACATTCGCAAGAGGGGAAAATAAAGCCAATAAATGTACCAAAGAAAATCCGACCCCATTTATTTTTAGGCAGATAGCGATAAACTTTGTCTGGTGTGATATAAACCTCTATAAAACCTGAAATAATGCTCCCAATCAGCACAAAAGGCAGTGCTTCAATAATAATGGAGAGGAAAATCGCACCGGCTTGCAGCACACTAGGCGGCAGTTGATGGAAAAAGTTCATGACTTTTTAGCCTTTTGCTCTTTTTTCATCTTTTTTTCTTTTTCATCAGGAAATTCTACTTTTTCAATTTTAGGTAACGTTGCAAATTCTTCGAACATTTTGTCTAAATCATCTGAACGCGTAAATTTAATAGCCATAGCAGCCTCCTTTTTCTTTTTTACTATTATACTATCATTTTGAAGATTATGGTGAAATAAAGTCACGAGAATCATTATCCGTTTGTGTACTAAGGCTTGGAATGTGGTATAATGAAGAGACTATGTGTATAAGGAAAAAAACATGTCTTCAGATACTGATGTAAAATTAAGATATTATAATCTCCAGCCTTTTACCAAGTGGACTGGGGGGAAACGCCAACTTTTGGGAGAGCTGAGGAGCTACATGCCTGAAAACTATAATCGCTATTTTGAGCCTTTTGTTGGCGGTGGCGCTTTATTTTTTGATTTGGCTCCTGAGCAAGCGGTTATCAATGATTTTAATGAGGAGCTAATCAATGCTTACCGTCAGATAAAGGATAAGCCAGTTGACTTGATTGATTTACTGTTGGGGCATAAAGAAAATAATAGTAAGGATTATTATTTGGAATTGCGGGCAGCCGATCGAGATGGTCGGCTTGCCAGTATGACAGATGTAGAACGAGCAGCGAGAATTCTCTATATGCTTCGGGTTGATTTTAATGGCTTGTATCGAGTTAATTCAAAAAATCAATTTAACGTTCCTTATGGTCGCTATAAAAATCCAAAAATAGTAGATGTGGATTTAATTCACCAAATTAGCGGTTATTTGAATGAAAATGATATAGAGATTTTGCAAACAGACTTTGCTGATGCAGTTGCAGGAGCCCAAACAGGAGATTTTGTCTATTTTGATCCCCCTTATATTCCTCTAAATGAAACGAGTTCATTTACTTCTTATACTCATGAAGGTTTTTCTTATGAAGAACAAGTTCGTTTGAGGGATACCTTTAAGGAATTAACTGATAGAGGAGTTTATGTTATGTTGTCAAATTCTTCCAGTCCTTTGGTGGAAGAACTTTATCAAGATTTTAACGTCCACTTTGTCGAAGCGCAGCGGACTAATGGTGCAAAAAGTTCGAGTCGTGGAAAAATTTCAGAAATCATAGTAACAAATTATGACTAATTGCGAATACAAGTATGGGGGTGTTTTGATGACAAAACCATACTATCATAAAGACAAAACTATTCTGGTTCATGCAGATACCTTTGATTTTTTACAAAAAATGAAGCCAGAAAGCATGGATATGATCTTTGCAGATCCTCCATATTTTTTAAGTAATGGTGGTTTTTCTAATTCTGGTGGGCAGGTTGTTTCAGTTGACAAAGGTGACTGGGATAAGATTTCTTCCTTGAAAGAAAAGCATGAATTTAATCGACAATGGATAAAATTAGCAAAAGAAGTTTTAAAACCCAATGGAACGATTTGGATTTCGGGAAGTCTACACAATATTTATTCCGTTGGTATGGCTTTGGAACAAGAAGGATTTAAAATTCTTAACAACATTACTTGGCAAAAAACAAATCCAGCACCGAATTTATCTTGTCGCTATTTTACTCATTCTACAGAGACGATCTTGTGGGCACGTAAGGATGATAAAAAAGCTAAACATTATTATAATTATAATCTGATGAAAGAAATCAACGGTGGTAAACAGATGAAGGATGTCTGGACAGGATCTCTAACCAAAAAAGCTGAAAAATGGGCAGGAAAGCATCCGACACAGAAACCAGAATATCTCTTAGAACGGATTATTTTAGCAAGTACCAAAGAGGGCGATTATATCTTAGATCCATTTGTAGGTAGTGGAACATCTGGTGTGGTTGCTAAGCGATTGGGACGTAGATTTATAGGGATTGATGCAGAAGAAGATTATTTAAAAATCGCTAAAAGAAGATTGGAGAAAGAAATTTATGACCAGAAAACATAATAAAAGCGGTGGGGGTTCTCAAACAATTATAAATGGATTAAAATTTGAAAGGGATACAGATTTTTCTGAATTGGTTGATTCACTTCCAAATTATGAAGTTAAAGAAATTAATTTTAATGATAAAAAAATAACAAAAGGTTTTGAAGTTTATAGGAAAGGTATGGATAAGCTTGTGGGTAAGATTATGCCTCAGCTTCGATTCTATGATTTTTTAAATGAAATAAATATCAAGAATACAAATTCTAAACAGTGGAAACCTGATGAGGTATTCGTTAATTTTGAGAATCACACTGTATATATTGTCGAGAAAAAATGGCAAGAAAGTGAAGGGAGCGTTGATGAAAAGTTATTGGGTTTTGGAAATAAAAGACGCCTTTACCAACGTTTGCTAGACGGTATTGAAGGTGACGAACCTTATGCAGTTCAATTTATATTTGTAGGGAATAGTAGTTTTTTTGGCAAGCAAAGATATAAAGATACATTTGAAATGTTAAGAGGTGACGGTATTAAAATTATGCTTGATGAGTATGATATGAATTTTTTCGGATTATATTAGAAGCTAAAGGATAAGATAATGAATTTTCAAGGATATATTACCTCTTCACCTGAAGAACGTTTAAATCACTTTTTGAATACTCTTTCAGTAACCAATCGCACTCCAGAATACTATGTTAACTGGGAGAAGGTTAGTCGTGAAACAAAAAAGTTTGAATTGGAACTGAACACGTTGAATTACCTAATTGGTAAAGAAGACATTTATAACGTTGCTTTAGAACTTTTTCAAAAACAGCCTGATTTGTTAAAGGCTGTACCTAGTTTGATTGCCAGTCGTGATAAAATTTTAGATATTCTCGTTATGGATAACGACGATAATATGTCTTTTGAACGATTAAATTTTAAAAAGATTGATACTAATAGATTGGTAGAGTATCTTGATTTTATTGAACAATCTGGTTTGTTAGATTTTCTTCAAAATCATGCAAATCGTTCTTTGGTAGATTATGTTTATGGAGTAGAGTCAGGTTTAGATAGTAATGCTCGTAAAAATAGGAGTGGAACAACTATGGAAGGAATCCTTGAGAGGAATGTTGCGAAGGTGTGCCAAACATATGGTTTAGAGTACAAAGCTCAAGCAACACCAGCTTTCATTAAGGAAAATTGGAGGATTGTCGTTCCAGTTGATAAATCTGAAAGACGTTTTGATGTAGCAGTGTTTTCTTCTGAAAAGAAAAAATGCTGGTTGATTGAAACAAATTATTATGGTGGAGGTGGCAGTAAACTAAAGGCGGTAGCTGGAGAGTTCACTGAACTAAGCCAGTTTGTCGAAACTTCTGATGATGATGTAACCTTCATCTGGGTTACCGATGGACAAGGGTGGAAAACTGCTCATTTACCATTAGCGGAAGCTTTTGCTCACGTTCCTAATGTTTTTAACCTTGAGATGCTTAAGCAAGATTATTTGGTTGAATTATTAAAATAAAAATTGGGACTTTTAAACAAATATGGAGAAGTATAATCACTAACTTTTCAAAAATCTTGTTTTAAAATATCACATATGTCATTTATACAAATTGCTATATGATTCATGAATATTAGGTGTCATACAATTTAAAAATAGAAAATTTTTGATAAAGTAAGATAGCCATAAACCAAGAATGAAGTAGTAATTGGATTTGGACGACTGGAAGAGGTATGATATAATATTCTTTATGGAAACAAATATTATTGAAATCGCACAAAGTTTAAATGTTAGTCAAAAACAAGTTGAAAAAGTTCTTGAATTGACAGCTGAAGGCAATACCATTCCTTTTATTGCTCGTTATCGGAAAGAGATGACAGGAAATTTAGATGAGGTAGAGATCAAGGCAATTCTTGATTTGGATAAAAGCCTGACAAATCTCAAAGAACGTAAAGAAACAGTGTTAGCTAAGATCGAGGAGCAAGGAAAGCTGACGGATAAATTACGTGCGGCTATTGAAACAGCTGAAAAGTTGGCTGATGTGGAAGAACTTTATCTTCCTTACAAAGAAAAACGTCGGACAAAGGCTACGATTGCGCGTGCAGCAGGACTTTTCCCCTTGGCACGGCTTATATTACAAAATATTAGCAATCTTCAAGAAGAAGCCATTGGTTTAACTAGTGAAGCATTTCCAACGGCAGAAGCGGTTCTATCTGGAGCTGTAGATATTTTGGTGGAAGCCATTTCAGAAGATGCCCAACTGCGTGCATGGACCTATCATGAAATACTGAAAAATTCAAGCATTGTTTCAACTTTGAAAGATGCAAATTTGGACGAAAAGCAAGTATTTCAAATTTATTATGATTTTTCTGAAAAAATTGCGGATATGCAAGGTTATCGGACCTTAGCTTTAAATCGGGGTGAAAAGCTAGGTGTTCTTAAAGTTGGTTTTGAACATAATGTAGAAAAAATCATCCGCTTTTTTGAATTACGGTTTAAGATTAAAAATAACTACATTCATGAAGCAATCCAGCAAGCAGTGAAAAAGAAAATCATTCCAGCTATGGAACGTCGAATTCGAACAGAATTAACTGAAACAGCGGAAGACGGTGCTATTCAGCTATTTTCAGACAATCTTCGTCATCTGCTCTTGATTGCGCCACTCAAAGGGCGCGTAGTACTCGGTTTTGACCCAGCTTTCCGGACAGGAGCTAAGCTAGCAGTCGTAGATGCAACTGGAAAAATGCTGACAACTCAGGTTATCTATCCTGTTCCGCCAGCAAAAGCAGCACAAATTGAAGCTTCTAAGCGAGAACTGTCAGACTTGATTGAACAATTTGGCGTTGAAATTATCGCTATTGGAAATGGAACAGCCAGTCGAGAAAGTGAAGCGTTTGTTGCTGAAGTGCTGAAAACTCATCCCAATGTCAGCTATGTTATTGTAAATGAAAGTGGTGCATCTGTTTATTCAGCTAGCGAATTAGCGCGGCATGAATTTCCTGATTTGACTGTTGAGAAACGTTCGGCTATCTCGATTGCCCGGCGTTTGCAGGATCCGCTTGCAGAGTTGGTTAAAATTGATCCAAAATCAATCGGTGTTGGGCAATACCAGCATGATGTTAGTCAGAAGAAATTATCTGAAAGCTTGGATTTTGTTGTAGATACCGTTGTCAATCAGGTTGGCGTTAATATCAATACTGCAAGTCCTTCTCTTCTCTCTCATGTAGCAGGATTGAACAAAACGATTTCTGAAAATATTGTCAAATATCGTGAAGAAGAAGGTATGATTCATTCGCGTGAAGATATTAAAAAAGTGCCTCGCTTGGGTGCTAAAGCATTTGAACAGGCAGCAGGTTTCTTACGGATTCCCGAAAGTGACAATATTTTAGACAATACAAGTGTTCACCCAGAGAGTTATCCAGCTGTTGAGAAATTATTCCAAATGCTAGCAATTAAGGACTTGAATCAAGATGGTCAGGAAAAATTACAGTCATTGGATGTAGCCAAGGTAGTTACTGACTTGGGAATAGGGGAAGCAACACTTAAAGACATCATTGCAGACTTGCTCAAGCCAGGTCGAGATTTACGCGATTCGTTTGATGCACCAGTTCTTCGTCAAGATGTTCTTGATATAAGAGATTTACAAATTGGACAAAAATTAGAAGGTGTTGTACGTAATGTCGTTGATTTTGGTGCTTTTGTGGATATTGGTATTCATGAAGATGGCTTGATTCATATTTCTAAGCTCAGCAACAGCTATGTCAAACATCCAAGTCAAGTTGTCTCTGTCGGTGACTTGGTAACCGTTTGGGTAGATAAATTGGATATAGAAAGAGAAAAGGTCAATCTTTCCTTGGTGGCACCGCGTGAATCTAACTAACTATGTTAGACAAGTTTCTTTGGAAGATTTTGGCAAGGAATTTCATCATGAAGCTGATTGGAACAAGCGTCTCCGCTCAACGGGCGGACGCTTTTTTCCAAAAGACGGTCATCTCGATTTTAACCCTAAAATCTATGAACAGTTTGGCTTAGAAACCTTCCGAAAAATTGTTCGTCATGAACTTTGTCACTATCATCTTTATTTTGAAAAGAAAGGCTATCGACATAAGGATCGAGATTTTAAGCAATTATTGAAAGCTGTGAACGGTTTGCGCTACGCACCAACTTTATCAAGACAACCAACTGCAAAAATTCTTATTTACCAATGCCTGCATTGTCATGTACAGTACCATAGAAAAAGACGGATCAATACTGCTCAGTATTGCTGTGGCAGTTGTCAAGGAAAACTCATTTTTGTCAGACAGTTGCAGTCTTTATGACTATTTTGGAGAAATAATCAGAAATCCGCCTAGGGACGGATGGCGTGATGACTAAAATGTGCTACACTAGATTTAGTATCAATGAAAGAGGCTAAATGATGATGAAAACAAAATTTTATAAATTACGTCGAAATAGCGCTGTATCAGGAGTCTTGGCTGGTTTGTCTGACAAATTCGGTTTGGACGTTGGGCTTGTTCGCTTTTTATTCGTTTTATTTACTATCTTTAACTTTGGCTTAGGGATTATCATCTATATTATCTTAGCCGCTGTGATGCCTTACAAGGAAGATGTGGAAGAAGAAATGTATGGAACAGGACCTCGTAAGCGCAAAGAAGCAGAAGCTATCAAAGAAGAAGATGGTTGGTTTTGGTGACTATAATAGAACGAGACTTTGTTTATATATGTAAAAAGGGGTTCAGGAAATGGACTCTCTTATTTTTGAAGGAGAAGAGATGGAATATTGGGATGCTTATGATGAGTATCGGGAAAAAGTTGGATATAAATTGCTCAGAGGAGAAGAGATTCCGGAAGGGAAGTACCATCTTTGTGTCAATGTCTTTGTTCGTCATATAGATGGGGAATTTCTCTTAATGCACCGCAGTCCAAAAAAAGAAATTCATCCTAATTATTATGAGTTTGGTGCAGGGGGAAGTGTGCTGGCTGGTGAAGATAGCATGACCGCAGCCTATCGTGAATTGTGGGAAGAAACTGGTCTAATTCCTAGAGAACTACAACTGATTGAGAAAGTGACGTCATCTAACGATCGCTGTCATTTTGATTTTTATGAGGCCATCGTGGCAGAGAAAACGGTGAGGTATCAAGAGAGTGAAACGGATGGTCACATTTGGTTGAAGTCTAGTGAGCTTCTATATTTTATGGATCGGTATCCTGTATTTCAAAATCAAAAACAAATTGTAGAACAAATGATTCAGTCAGAGGATTGATGGGTACTACAGATGTTTGAATCCATTTTCTTTGCAAAATCAAAGATGAAACTCTCTTTTAGTCTGAAAATTTGCTATAATAGATAAAGAAATTATCAAAGGGGAAAAATATGGCTGTAAGGATCAAAGATCTATTAAAAAAAGTCAGATTAAATGTGGTTTATGGTGATGAGAAAATGTTGGAAAAAGAGATTACAACATCTGATATTTCTCGTCCTGGACTTGAAATGACAGGTTATTTTAACTATTACACACCAGAACGTATCCAGCTAATGGGAATGAAAGAATGGTCTTACTTGATGAAGATGACCTCTCACAATCGCTATCAGGTTTTACGGAAAATGTTTGAACGAGACACTGTTATGATTGTGGCGCGTGATCTGAAAGTACCTGATGAGATGTTGAAGGCTGCAAAGGAAAATAAAATTGTTGTTCTCAGCAGCCGCACACCGACGAGTCGTTTATCAGGTGAAATTTCTAGCTATCTAGATTCACGTTTGGCTGAACGAACCAGTATTCATGGCGTTCTAATGGATATTTATGGCATGGGTGTTCTGATACAAGGTGATAGCGGAATTGGAAAAAGCGAAACTGGACTGGAGCTAGTTAAACGCGGGCATCGTTTAGTCGCAGATGACCGTGTGGATATCTACGCGAAAGATGAAATGACTCTCTGGGGTGAGCCAGCTGAAATTTTGCGCCATTTACTTGAGATTCGTGGCGTTGGGATTATTGATGTTATGAGCCTTTATGGGGCAAGTGCTGTAAAAGATTCATCACAGGTTCAGTTGGCTGTTTATCTGGAAAATTATGATGTCAATAAAACATTTGACCGCTTGGGAAACAATGGTGAGGAGTTTGAAGTATCAGGTGTGGCTATTCCAAGAATCCGCATTCCTGTGAAAACGGGTCGCAATATTTCGGTAGTGATTGAATCGGCAGCGATGAATTACCGCGCAAAAGAAATGGGCTTTGATGCAACGAAGACATTTGAGGAACGCTTAACCAATCTTATTAGTAAAAATGAGGTGGCTCATGATTAATCCAATTGCATTTAAGATAGGGCCTTTTAGTATTCGTTGGTATGCGATTTGTATTGTGACAGGTTTGATTTTAGCTGTCTATCTAGCTATGAAAGAAGCACCAAGGAAAAAGATTATTCCAGATGACATTCTTGATTTTATTCTTGTTGCATTTCCTCTGTCGATCGTTGGGGCTCGCATTTACTATGTCATTTTTGACTGGAACTATTATGCTAAAAATCCTGCTGAGATTTTTGCTATTTGGCACGGGGGAATTGCTATTTATGGTGGTTTAATTACTGGAGCGATTGTCTTATATTTCTTCTCCCAACAAAAATTTATTAACACACTAGACTTTTTAGATATTGCTGTTCCAGGTGTAATGATTGCTCAAAGTCTTGGGCGTTGGGGCAATTTCTTCAACCAAGAGGCTTACGGAGCGATTGTTAAACGTTTGGATTACTTGCCAAGTTTTATGCGCAACCAAATGTATATTGATGGGCATTATCGGCAACCAACTTTCCTTTATGAGTCGGTTTGGAATTTGTTAGGATTTGCTTTAGTGATGGTTGCGAGAAGAAAGAAAAATTTCCTCAAACGTGGAGAAATGACTGGATTTTATCTTATTTGGTATGGAATAGGTCGCATGGTGATTGAAGGCATGCGAACAGATAGTCTCATGTTTGCGGGCTTGCGTGTGTCACAATGGTTGTCTGCTGTTCTAGTGGTCGCAGGAATTATTCTTATCATTTACCAAAGAAAAAAAGTAGATACCCCTTATTATTAAAAAGTTAGGAGAAAAAGATGCTTGAAATTGCTTATAGTTTAGTGGCCCTTGCTTTGATTGCTTTGATTGTTTACACGATTTTCTTAGTCAGGAAAATCTCAACTGTCGTTGATGAAACAGAAAAAACAATTCAGGTATTGACAACGGATGTCAATGTGACACTCTATCAAACAAATGAATTGTTAACTAAAGTGAATGTTTTAGCAGATGATATTAACGGGAAAATGACAACAATTGATCCACTTTTCACTGCAGTTGCAGATTTGTCAGAGTCAGTTTCAGATTTAAATGATTCTGCTCGTCATTTGAGTAAAAAAGCTGCTACAGCAGGTAAAAATAGTGTAAAAGCTGGCACAACTTTATCGATCTTACGGATGATTACAAAACTATTTAAAAAATAAGAAAGAAGGTTTATTATGGGTAAATTTTCATCAATCCTTTTAGGAACACTCTCTGGAGCAGCTGCAGCTGTATTCCTCACTAGTAAAAAAGGAAAAGAAGTGACAGTCAAAGTTTCTGATTTCATGAATGAGGTCAAAGAAAATCCAGAGAATGTTAAAGATCAAGTAGTACAAAAAGCCAATCATTTCTCTAATCAAGCTGTCGAAGTTGTCAACCAAGCTAAAGAAAAGGTTGAGAGTGGAGAAATTACAGGTGAAACAATTCTTGGCTCTGTTAAAGAAGCGACGACACAAGTAGTTGAATTTTCACAAGAGAAATTTCAAGAATGGCGAGAAAAAATGGCGCCAGAAGGGATTTCACCAGAAGAATTAAAAAAAACTGCTCCAGAATCAGCAGAAAAAGAAGATTCTCCTGAGGACATTGTCATTGATTTGACAGAAACTGAGGAAACAGAAATGGAAAACGAAGATAAAAAAATTGAGGATTAATACCTCAATTTTTTTATCTGTTTAACTGAATCGATTTGCATCACAATAAAAACAGTGCCTTTGAAAAAGCAGGCACTTCAATCCCAAAACTATTTATTTCTTTTTCGACGAATAAATGTTTGCTGCACTTTGATACACACTAAGCTAACAGCGATTGCCAAAGTAAAGGCTAGAAATGTATTTACTTTAATTGACAAAAACAAAAAACTAAACAAAACTGTCAAGATACAAAATGTAGCAATATTGACAAAAAATAGCAATTCTTTCAGATTTGGATTTGTTTTTGCTTCAGGAATATAATCTTGATAAAGGGGATATTGTTCTTGTTCTAGATAAGCGTAGTCCTCTTGATAGGACTGATATTTTCTTGCGGTCATGTTCTCTCTCCTTACAGTACTCTCTTATTTTATCATGATTTTAATTAGATAAATATTACATAACGGTTACAAAAAGGCTAAAAATGCTTTTCAAATTAAAAAATAGAAGAGAAATCAAAAATATGTTATAATTTTGCTATGAAAAAGATTATCATTACAGCGACAGCTGAGAGCGTTGAACAAGTAAAAGAGCTTTTAGAAGCAGGCGTAGATCGCATTTATGTAGGTGAAAAGGAGTATGGTCTTCGGTTACCCCATGCTTTTTCTTATGATGAATTGCGGCAGATTGCAGCCCTTGTACATGAGGCGGACAAAAAGTTGACAGTTGCTGTCAATGCTTTGATGCATCAGGAAATGATGAATAAAATCAAGCCATTTCTTGATTTTTTAGTGGATATTCAGGCGGATTATATTACTGTGGGAGATGCCGGTGTCTTTTATGTGTTAAAACGCGATGGTTATCCGTTTAAGACGATTTATGATGCCTCGACTATGGTTGCTAGCAGTCGTCAAGTGAACTTCTGGGGGCAAAAAGCTGGCGCTTCTGAGGCTGTTTTAGCACGGGAAATTCCATCGGCAGAATTGTTTAAAATGCAGGAAGTGTTAGAAATTCCTGTTGAGATACTAGTCTATGGTGCTAGCGTCATTCATCATTCTAAGCGACCGCTTTTGCAGAATTATTATAATTTCACTCATATTGATGACGAAAAGAGTCGTGAGCGTGATTTATTCCTTGCAGAGCCGAGTGACCCAGATAGCCATTATTCTATTTTTGAGGACAATCATGGGACGCATATTTTTGCAAATAATGATTTGGATATGATGACGAAACTTGGAGAGTTGGTAGAACATGGCTTTACACATTGGAAATTAGAAGGCATTTACACGCCAGGACACAATTTTGTTGAAATTGCCCAACTCTTTGTGCAAGCGCGTGAGCTGATTGAGACCAATCAATTTACACATGATCAGGCTTTCCTTTTGGATGAGCAGATTCATCAATTGCATCCCAAAAATCGTTTCTTGGATACTGGATTTTATGAATATGATCCAGACCAGGTGAAATAAGGGACGCAGGTGGTCGCGAGTTGTGACTGCTTGTTTAACATTCACAATCTGCTACCTTTAGTTTGCTTTCAAGCCCTTTTTGCTATAAAATAAAAAGGCTAAGTATTAGAATATAGAAAAGAGCGAGAATATGACAAAAACTTTGAAAAGACCAGAAGTTCTGGCGCCTGCTGGAACGTTGGAAAAATTAAAAGTCGCCATTCGCTATGGAGCGGATGCTGTCTACATTGGCGGACAAGCCTATGGTTTGCGCAGTCGTGCTGGAAATTTTACGTTTGAAGAAATGGAAGAGGGCGTTCAATTTGCTCGTGAACATGGCGCAAAAGTCTATGTGGCTGCGAACATGGTAACCCACGAAGGCAATGAAGAAGGAGCTGGGGAATGGTTCCGCACTTTGCGGGATATTGGCATTTCTGCCGTTATCGTATCTGACCCAGCTTTGATTGCCATTGCTTGTACAGAAGCGCCGGGTTTGGAAGTACACTTGTCAACACAAGCTAGCGCAACAAACTATGAAACCTTGGAATTTTGGAAAGATTTGGGGTTGACACGTGTCGTTTTGGCGCGCGAAGTTTCCATGGAAGAATTGGCAGAAATCCGCAAACATACCGATGTTGAGATTGAAGCTTTTGTTCACGGTGCTATGTGTATTTCCTACTCAGGACGTTGTACTTTGTCCAATCATATGAGCATGCGGGATGCCAATCGTGGGGGCTGCTCTCAATCTTGCCGCTGGAAATATGATCTCTACGATATGCCCTTTGGACAAGAGCGCAAGAGCTTAAAAGGCGAAATTCCAGAAGAATTTTCTATGTCGGCTGTGGATATGTCCATGATTGACCATATTCCAGATATGATTGAAAATGGGGTGGACAGCTTGAAAATTGAAGGGCGCATGAAGTCCATTCACTATGTATCCACTGTTTCAAATTGTTACAAGGCGGCAGTAGATGCTTATCTTGAAAGTCCTGAAAACTTTGAAGCAATCAAGCAAGATTTAGTAGATGAAATGTGGAAAGTTGCGCAGCGTGAGTTGGCAACGGGATTTTACTATCATACACCAACTGAAAATGAGCAGCTTTTTGGAGCACGCCGCAAAATTCCGCAATATAAATTTGTGGCAGAAGTGGTGGCTTATGACCCTGATACGCAAACAGCGACTATTCGGCAACGAAATGTCATTAACGAGGGCGACCCAGTTGAGTTTTATGGTCCTGGTTTCCGTCATTTTGATGCAGTCATTACAGATTTATATGATTCAGATGGAAATAAAATTGATCGAGCTCCTAATCCGATGGAACTATTGACGATTTCCTTGCCACATCCAGTTTATCCAGGAGACATGGTACGTAGTCGTAAGGAGGGGCTGATAAATCTTTACAAAGAGGACGGAACAAGTGTCACGGTTCGGGCATAAAATTCACTTTGAAAAAGAGGTTGGAATTATATTTCTACCTCTTTTCATTTGTAAAAAATATTTTAAAAATCTCAATGTAAACGCTTGCTTTTTCAAAAAAGAAGGTGTACAATATAATTAAAGAAAGATAAGAAAGGACTGATTCCAATGGGTATCAGAACGTTCATATTTTAAATCGTTTATGATGTATTAGTTTCTATTTGCTAATTGTTTTTCTTAATTGGAGGTATTTGATAATATTTCTGAAGATAGCATGTAGTGGTTTGTAGAACTGCATCGCGTATTGAGAACGCAGTGAAAGAATAAAGAAGAATATTATTTGATGTAGTCGATAAAAGCTTTTTAATGATTTTCACGCTTTGGTAAAAAACCACTATTGTTTTAGATGAATAAACTTGTTTTTGATATATTGTGGACAAGAAAATCATTCTTTAATAAAATAACGATGGAATCATCATAAGAATCTCTTTTCAGAAAGTTATTTTCTGAAAGTCTATCTATCACTTATTAGCAAATAGAGACGGCTCCTAGCTTTCTGTAGAAATACAGTAACTAGGAGTTTTTTTGTATGCTCTCCTCTTTGAAAAAAATCATGAAAAGTAGTATAATAAATAAAATATGCAAAATACTTGCAAAACTGTAATTCGACTTGGGAAGCCAAGGGCCGTTAGTAAGAAAAATATGAAAAGGAGAATCAATGAGCAATATTAAATTGATTGCTTTGGGCGGTGTACGTGAAAATGGAAAAAATCTTTACATCGCTGAAGTGGATGAATCTATTTTTATCCTTGATGTCGGACTAAAGTATCCGGAAAATGAACAGCTTGGTGTGGACTTTGTCATTCCAAATATGGACTATTTATTTGAAAATAAGGACCGCATTGCAGGGGTCTTTTTGACACACGGACATGCAGATGCGATTGGTGCCCTGCCTTATTTGTTGGCGGAAACAAAGGTACCTGTGTTTGGATCGGAATTAACGATTGAACTGGCTAAGCTATTTGTCAAAGGAAATGATACGGTTAAAAAATTCAATGATTTTCATGTGATTGATGAAGATACAGAGATTGACTTTGGAGGTACCATTGTATCTTTCTTTAAAACAACGCACTCCATTCCAGAGAGTCTAGGGATTGTCTTAAAAACGTCTGAAGGAAATATTGTTTATACGGGTGATTTTAAGTTTGACCAAACGGCTAGTCAGTCTTATGCAACAGATTTTGCGCGTTTAGCAGAAATTGGTCGAGAAGGCGTTCTAGCTCTTCTTAGTGATTCTGCAAATGCAGATAGTAGTATTCAAGTGGCAAGTGAAAGTGAAGTCGGCAAAGAAATCACCGATACGATTGGTGATTGGAATGGACGCGTCATAGTTGCAGCAGTTGCAAGTAATCTCTCGCGTATTCAACAGGTTTTTGAAGCCGCTGCTAAGACAGGTCGTCGTGTTGTGCTGACTGGGTTTGACATTGAAAATATCGTTCGGACGGCTATTCGCTTGAAGAAATTATCACTTGTAGATGAGCGTTTGCTGATTAAACCTAAAGAAATGTCTAAATTTGAAGATCATGAATTGATCATTTTGGAAACTGGTCGAATGGGTGAGCCTATCAATGGCTTGCGCAAAATGTCTATTGGTCGTCACCGCTATGTAGAAATCAAAGAAGGTGATTTGATTTACATTGTTACAACACCGTCTATCGCAAAAGAGGCCTTGGTAGCGCGCGTAGAAAATATGATTTATCAAGCTGGTGGTGTTGTTAAATTGATTACGCAAGATTTGCGGGTGTCTGGTCATGGAAATGAGCGCGATTTGCAACTGATGTTAAATCTCTTGCAACCAAAATTCTTGTTCCCAATTCAAGGAGAATATCGTGAATTAGCAGCGCATGCTAAAGCTGCAATGGCTGTTGGAATGTTGCCAGAAAACATTTTTATTCCAAAACGCGGTAGCATTATGGAATATGAAAAAGGAGATTTCTTACTTGCTGGTGCAGTCCCTGCTGGCGATGTCATGATTGACGGAAATGCGATTGGTGATGTAGGGAATATCGTTCTTCGTGACCGCAAAGTTCTGTCTGAAGATGGTATCTTTATCGTAGCTATTACAGTGAACCGTCGTGACAAGAAGATTATTTCAAAAGCAAAAGTTCACACGCGTGGATTTGTTTATGTCAAGAAAAGTCGTGATATTTTACGTGAAAGTGCTGATTTAATCAATAATACAGTTGAAGATTACCTTGCGAAAGATAATTTTGACTGGGGTGAATTGAAGGGGGCTGTACGTGACAGTCTTGCGAAATACCTCTTTGAGCAAACCAAACGTCGTCCAGCCATTTTACCCGTTGTAATGGAAGTACGTTAAGCTGGCTAAATTAGTACATTTTATATAGCAAAAAATAATGGGGTCAGGACACATGTTCCAGCCCCTTTCTTACATTTATAGGAAAAGGAGATAAAATGGCATTTTTTGAAATAGAGTATCACTCAACAGTACTAGAAATGGAGCGTCGTGTCAATGTCATCTATCCTGATGCAGATGCAGTGGCTCCTAATCAGGTGACAGACACTGATATTCCCGTTCTTTACCTTTTGCATGGAATGGGCGGCAATGAAAATTCGTGGCGAAAGCGGACCAATATTGAGCGT
Source organism: Streptococcus sp. HMSC067A03 (assembly GCF_001814295.1). Classification (NCBI taxonomy): domain Bacteria; kingdom Bacillati; phylum Bacillota; class Bacilli; order Lactobacillales; family Streptococcaceae; genus Streptococcus; species Streptococcus sp. HMSC067A03. Next base: position 191,514 of record NZ_KV815682.1, read on the forward strand.
TTATTGCGCCATACAAATTTAATTGTCATTATGCCGTCAACAGATCTTGCTTGGTACACGAATACTACTTATGGATTAAAATACTATGATGCTATAGCCAAAGAACTGCCTGAAGTCATGCAACGTTTCTTTCCAAATATGAGTCGAAAACGTGAAAAAACATTTATTGCTGGCTTATCTATGGGAGGTTACGGGGCTTATAAAATTGCTTTGATGACGGATCGATTCTCTTATGCGGGATCATTTTCTGGGGCAATCGGGATAGGTCTTGATGATATAGATATGGAAGAATTACCTGGTGGGAACCTCAGCTATTGGCAAGGTGTGTTTGGTGATTTGAAAGCAGCTGGTGTTGAGCAACATTTTCTAACAACGATGGTAAAGAAGTCAGATAAAAGAACTAAATTCTATGCTTGGTGTGGAGAGCAAGATTTTCTCTATCAAGCAAATGAAATAGCCGTCAAAAAATTACGCGAGTGTGGTTTAGATATTACGTATCATCATGCTCCAGGGAAGCACGAGTGGTATTATTGGGAAAAGCAGTTAGAAGAATTTCTTAAATGGCTACCAATTGATTTTGAAGTAGAAGAACGTCTGTCCTGAGCGCAGCATCTGCCATTATCATGTTTGATAAGCAATTACATTTTCTTATCAGCGATTTGTTATTTCTTTTACAACCGTTTATTTTAAGAATTTTTTAAGTGAATCTCATTATACTTACTTTTTATCTTTTAGATTAGGAGGAGAGTATGAGATTTTTGTTTCGATTGATTTCAAGGTTATTTCGATTGCTCTGGCGATTGGTTTACACAGTTGCATCGACAGCACTTATTTTTGTGGGAATATTGTATATCGTGAGTCCTTCTAAAAGCAATTTTGCGACAGGGCTTCAGCAAGATGTGAACCAAATTTATCGATACGTAAGTGGACAAGATAGTCAGCTAGGTGTCAGGCAAAATGTGAAAGACCTAACCAAGCGGTTATCGGACGATCATGTTCATCAAGCCTCTGGTGTTCGGTGGGATAAAGCAAGTGCTACGGTTTATATAGAGACACAAGACGAAACATTTCGCTCAGCTTATCAGGAAGCTATTCGTGCTTGGAATCAAACGGGTGCCTTTACTTTCCAGATTGTAAATGATAAAAATCAAGCCAATATTGTAGCTACAGAGATGAATAATAGCACTGTCAGTGCGGCAGGCGAAGCAGAATCCAAAACCAATTTGCTGACCAAGCGTTTTACAAATGTAACTGTTCGACTAAATCGTTATTATCTATTAAACAGTCAATATGGCTACTCTTATGAGCGAATCGTAAACACAGCAGAACATGAATTGGGACATGCGATTGGATTAGAACACAATGAAGAAAAATCTGTCATGCAATCCTCTGGTTCATTTTATAGTATTCAAGCAGTAGACGTTCAAACAGTAAAGGAGTTGTATCAATCATAAAATGTTAAAAAATATATTTAAAGTCATTAGATATTTCCCAGAGCAAGTTTTTTTGTTTCTCTTTAATTCTAGTATTTTTGCATGGTTATGGAAAAGTGGCTCTGATATTGCAAATCGTATTGGAGTGACAGCTGCATGGCGAGAACATATTCCAGCTCCTATCCAAAGTTTTTTTGGCGAAAACAGTCAGGCAGTTCAAGGATTTTTCAATTATTCAGCCGTTATGTGGTTGATTGGTTCTATGATGATCCTTTGGGTGATTCGTTTTGTAAAAGGAATCATCAAATTAGTACTTTTTGTTTTGATTGTTCTATTAGGTGTTTACCTTGTGATGCAAAATCAAGAAATTTTACATACTTTTAGATGAAATGCGGCTTATCTTGACCGCATTTTTACTTTCTAGAATGGTAGTTGAGCCATGAATTTGCTATAATAGGTTTATGATTATTTTACAAGCAAATAAGATTGAACGCTCTTTTGCAGGGGAGCTTCTTTTTAACAATATTAACCTGCAGGTGGATGAGGGTGATCGGATTGCCCTCGTTGGTAAAAATGGAGCTGGGAAGTCAACCCTGCTCAAGATTTTGGTGGGCGAGGAAGAGCCTACTTCTGGTCAGATTAATAAAAAACGAGATCTTTCCCTGTCCTATCTGGCTCAGGACAGCCGCTTTGAGTCGGAGAATACTATCTACGACGAGATGCTGCTGGTCTTTGATAGTCTGCGTCAGCAAGAGAAGAGGTTGCGGCAGATGGAGTTGCAAATGGGAGAATTGTCAGGGGAAGAGCTGACGGCTCTCATGACCCAGTACGATCAGCTGTCAGAGGACTTTCGCCAGAAAGGTGGTTTTACTTATGAGGCCGATATTCGAGCTATTTTGAATGGCTTCAAGTTTGACCAGTCCATGTGGCAGATGAAGATTTCTGAGCTTTCGGGCGGGCAGAATACCCGTCTGGCTCTGGCCAAGATGCTTTTGGAGAAGCCAGAACTGCTAGTGCTGGACGAGCCGACCAACCACTTGGATATCGAGACCATTGCCTGGCTGGAGACTTACTTGATTAACTACAGCGGTGCCCTGATCATCGTCAGCCACGACCGCTATTTCCTAGACAAGGTTGCGACCATCACGCTGGATTTGACCAAGCATTCCTTGGATCGCTATGTGGGCAATTACTCTAGCTTCGTGGTCCAAAAGGAGCAAAAGCTAGCCACTGAAGCCAAGAACTATGAAAAGCAGCAGAAAGAAATCGCTGCTCTGGAGGACTTTGTCAATCGCAATCTGGTCCGGGCTTCCACTACCAAGCGGGCTCAGTCCCGCCGCAAGCAGCTGGAAAAGATGGAGCGTTTGGACAGGCCGGAGACCGACAGTCGCTCGGCTACTATGACCTTCAAATCCGATAAGGTTTCTGGAAATGTTGTGCTGACCTTGGAAGATGCAGCTATTGGCTACGGCGAGGAAGTCCTGTCGGAGCCGATTAACCTTGACATTCGCAAGTTCAATGCGGTAGCTATTGTCGGGCCAAATGGGATTGGAAAGACGACCTTGATTAAATCACTAATCGGGCAAGTGCCCTTCATCAGAGGCAAGGAGCAGTTGGGGGCTAATGTGGAAGTGGGCTACTATGACCAGACCCAGAGCAAACTGACTGCCAGCAATACAGTACTTGACGAGCTATGGAATGACTTCAAGCTGACGCCAGAGGTCGAGATTCGCAATCGCTTAGGCGCTTTCCTCTTCTCGGGAGACGATGTCAAGAAGTCTGTCGGCATGCTATCAGGTGGAGAGCGGGCGCGGCTGCTTCTAGCCAAGCTGTCTATGGAAAACAACAACTTCCTCATCCTAGACGAGCCGACCAACCACCTGGACATTGACAGCAAGGAAGTGCTGGAAAATGCCCTGATTGACTTTGACGGCACCCTACTCTTTGTCAGCCACGACCGTTACTTTATCAATCGCGTGGCCACTCAGATAATCGAGCTTTCTGAGACAGGCTCCACTCTGTATCTGGGTGATTATGACTACTATCTGGAGAAAAAGGCAGAGCAGGAAGCCTTGCGTGAGGAGTCAGAGCAGGTCGATTCTGACAAGTCAGCACCTGCCAATGACTATCAGCTCCAAAAGGAAAACCAGAAAGAACAGCGCCGGCTGGCCCGACGCTTAGAGCAATTGGAAGCGCAAATCGAGGACTTGGACAGTCAAATCAGTCAGCTTCAGGAAGCCATGGAGGCCACTAATGACGCCAGTGAACTCATGGAGAACCAGCAGCAAATCGACCAGCTGACCGCCGCCCAAGAAGAAGCCATGCTAGAATGGGAAGAGCTGGCGGAGAAAGTGTGAGAAGGAAAAAGAACCTGTGTAAGAATGCCTAGTTTCTGTGAGAAATGAGCTTCCCAGAGCTCAAAATACTTAATTTCACATGTGAAATCAGTCCCAAAAGAGCAAAAACCGAATTTTTACATGTGAAATCTCTGATTCTGTGACAAAAAGATAAATCCTTCATGAAGAATTGTTTCCCTGAGAGCAAGAGACGAACTTTTACATGTGTTCTGAGATTTTTTCGAGGAAAAGAAAATATTCTTCATGTAATCTAAGTTCTTTTAGAGCAAAGTCAGCCCGTCAGATTTTCTGAAAAGCTATTTTGGAGCAAAATGACTCTGTCAGATTTTCGGACGGTTGGTCTGTGAGCAAATCCCGAACTTTCTATTTTCGGACGAGTTCTTTTTGTGGAATTTGCCTTTTCCGATTTTCGGCCGAGAAGATTTTGACGAAATGAGGCTCTTCCGAAAGTAGAATCCGAACAAGGGGCGGTGAAGGTAGTTTTGAAAGAAGCGGCTGGCCGGGTTTTCTCAACCATCTACACGCTGGCAATTCTTTTCATGCCTCCTGCGACTTTTCTGATGACTCTTCTGCCGAGTGTCCGGACCCTTTCCTTTCTTCTGATTGGTTTCGGAGTGATGGGATTGGCTTTGATTTCCTACCTTTATCAAAAGAGAATACAAAAAGACTAGGCTGGAAATCACTCCAATCTAGTCTTCTTTATGGGAGTTTTCAAGTACTTCCTTGGTTTTCTTAAGCTCTTTTTTCAGTGAAAAATTTTTCGTCATGCTGATGAGGAAGGTCGTGACAGAGCCTAGGAGCATTGAGACCAAAATCAAGATAATTAAGGGGAGTTTGAAGCTAAATAGGATAAAGCTAACATTGACACTCTGCATATTGGCCAAGGAAATACTGACAACCAATAGAATGGTAATTAAAAGCAGGATATAGTGTAATTTTTCTTTCATAGTGATTCTCCTATTATCTATTCAAACTCTGCCTTGCTTTTGACATCTCCGTATTCTTCTGGGATTTCTTGGGCTAGGATATCTTCATAAGCTGCCAATTCAATATCAGAGTCATACTTGTTTTTCAGAGCGGTGGTTACTAGACGGTAGGCTAAGTTCGCATTGCGGGACAAGATGGGGCCGTGAAAGTAGGAGCCAAAGACATTCTTATAGTGGACGCCTTCATTGCCGTCTTCTTGATTGTTGCCATTTCCATAGACGACTTTGCCCAGTGGTTTTTCATCGTCGGAGAGGAAGGTACGGCCTTGGTGATTTTCAAAGCCATAGTAGGTCTCATTGAATTCTTCGTTATGAATCTTAATGTCGCCGATGTAGCGGTTATTTTTTTGATTGAGAGTATAATGTCCCATAATTCCAAGTCCCTCAATCCGCCGACCAGAAGCTTCGATGTAATATTGCCCTAGAAGCTGAAAGCCACCACAGATAGCTAATACCACGCCGTCATGATTGATAAATTCTTCCAAGCTCTCTTTTTTTGTTGGCAGGTCTCGTGCCACAATGGTCTGCTCGTAATCTTGCCCTCCGCCGAAAAATGCCAAATCATAGTAATCATTATCAAACTCATCTTCAAGTGATACAATATCAATCTGAACGCGAGCGCCTAGCTTTTCAGCTACATATTTGAGCATGAGAATATTACCATTATCACCATAGGTATTCATGAGATTGCCATAGAGATGGGCAATTTTTAAATAATAAGTATAATCCCGATTTTCAGGAGAAGTGAGGGATGTATAAACCATTAGTTCATCTCCTTTCTGACAACCTGATGAGAAGCAAGTAATTCACGAAATTCTAACATGGCGGTGTAGGTTGCTAAGATATAGGCATGTCTGGTTTTCTGATGTTTAATTTCTTCAAAGATTTGACTTAAATTAGCTACTTCATTGATTCGCTTGGCATCATAACCAGTAACTCGCAAGCGACGAGCAATTTCAGAATGACGAACGCCACCAGCAATGATATGCGAGATATCCATGTCTAAAATTTTCTCAAAATCAGCGTCCCAAATCCAGCTAGTATCAATGCCGTCTGCGTAGTTGGCGTTGAGGAGAACTGACAGACTGAATGAATAAGGAGCAAGCTTGATCATTTCTAGAGCTTGCGTAGCTCCAACGGGATTTTTAATCAGAACTAGCGTGCATTCTTTGTCGCCAATCTTGAAAGTTTCCTGACGTCCGAAAACGGCTCTACTTTTGTCAAAACCAGCCTTGATAGTAGCCGATTCGACTCCAAAGAACTGAGCAACAGAAACTGCAGCTAAAGCGTTGTAGATATTGTAAAGACCACCAATGTTGATGTGGTAACTTTGACCGTCAATGACAAATTCTGAACTGTTGTGTTGGAGGCTAGTCAATTGGGTCAGTTTGTAGTCTAATTCAGGACGTTTAAAATCGCAGTGCTCGCAAATATAATCGCCTAGATTGGCATAAGTATTGAGCTTGTATTTTAAAATATGCTGACACGTGGGACAGAGGATGCCCTCGGTATTATAATGAGCTAACTCAGCTTGCCCTTTTTTGGTGTCAAATCCATAGTAGCGGACAGGATTTTTCAAGCTGACCGAGTTAAAGAGTGGGCTATCACCATTCATCAGTACAGTAGCTTCAGGTACTTTCGCTGCAGCATCGAGAATCATTTGGTAGGTCGTGTAGATCTCACCATAGCGGTCCATCTGGTCGCGGAAAATATTGGTAAAGACGAAAAGGCTCGGTCTGATATAATCACAGATGTGGGAGAGGCTAGCTTCATCAATTTCCAGCACAGCGATATTTTTGCCAGATTTCCCTTTTTTTGCAGTCAAGAAAGTTGTCGCAATTCCACTAATCATATTGGCTCCGCTGGGATTAGTCACAACCTCGCCAAAAGCCTCTTTGAGGATTCCAACTGTAAGAGCAGTGGTCAGAGTTTTACCGTTTGTCCCTGTAATCACCACCACTTCGTAATCACGAGCTAGTGTATTTAAAATGTCGTTGTCAAATTTTAGAGCAAGCTTTCCGGGTAAGGTCGATCCGCGCCCCAATTTACTTAAAACAAAGTGGGAGGATTTCCCTGCAAGTTTGCCAAATAATGTATTTATCTTCATAAGAAATATTTTATCATAAAAAGTAAAGAAGGTTACAGAAAAATATCTTGAAAAGTGATATAATAATTAAGAATGTTTTTAGGTTGAGAAAGAGAGGACACTGGAAATGAATTTTCAGCAATTGTCCAATCTCCAATATTGGTCTAGTTTATTTTCTAGTCCTTGGAGTATTGTCATCAATATCATCGATATTGCACTAGTTGCTTGGATTTTATTTTATTTTACAAAAGCAATCGCTGGCACTAAGATTATGATTCTCGTTCGAGGGGTTTTGATTTTTGTACTGGCTCAGATTCTTGCCAATGCAATTGGTTTAACAACGGTTTCTTGGTTAATCAATCAAGTCATTACCTATGGAGTTATTGCGGCTGTTGTGATTTTTACACCTGAGATTCGTACAGGTTTGGAAAGGCTGGGGCGTGCAACAGATTTGTTTTCGATAGCACCGATTAGCTCAGAGGAAAAAATGGTACAAGCATTCGTAAAAGCAGTGAATTATATGAGTCCTCGGAAAATTGGGGCTCTCGTTGCTATCCAAGGAAGCAGAACCTTACAAGAATATATCGCAACAGGGATTCCTTTGGATGCTGATGTGTCAGGTGAGTTGTTAATCAATATTTTCATTCCGAATACACCGTTGCATGACGGAGCTGTTATTGTAAGAGATAATAAAATAGCCGTTTCTTGTGCTTATCTTCCGCTTACAGAAAACACAGGAATTTCTAAGGAATTTGGAACGCGCCACCGTGCTGCAATCGGTCTTTCAGAAGTGTCAGATGCCCTTACTTTTGTAGTTTCGGAGGAAACGGGAGGTATTTCAATCACACATAACGGAGTTTTTAAACACGATCTGACCTTAGAAGAATTTGAAGCAGAATTGCGGAAAGTGCTGATTTCAGATGAACAACCAAAATCACCATTTAAAAATCGTGTGCTAGGAGGTTGGAAACATGAAAAATCGTAAGCAGATTTGGTATATCGTTTCTTCCATCTTTTTTGCTGCTGTTTTATTTATTTATGCAACAACGACAAATTACCAAAATAACTCAAGTGCTAGACAAACTACGTCTGAAACGTACACGAATGCCTTGCCTAGTGTCCCAATTGATATTAAATACAATAGTGAAAAGTATTTTATTAGTGGTTTTGCGTCCGAAGTATCAGTAGTGTTAACGGGTTCCAATCGTGTGACACTTGCTAGTGAGATGCAAGAAAGTACTCGAAAGTTTAAAGTTGTAGCGGATTTAACAAAAGCTACGGAAGGAACAAGAGAGGTACCTTTAGCTATTAAAAATTTACCAAGTGGGTTGACTGCGACTGTTACACCGGCTAAGATTACGGTGAAGATCGGTAAGAAGGCAAGTAAAACATTTGAAGTTAAAACAACGATTAGTTCTGCTCAGTTGGCAGATGGTTTAACGGTTGATCGGGTAAGTATTGCTGATAATAAAGTAACAGTCACAAGTGATGAAGATACTTTAGAAAAAGTTGATCATGTAGAAGCAACTCTTCCCACAAGTGAAAAAATTTCGAACAATTATACCGGAACTGTGCCTTTGCAAGCGGTTGATGCTAGCGGAACAGTATTGCCGAGTGTGATTACCCCTTATGAGACAACGATAAAAATTACAGTAAAATCATCAAGCTCGTCTTCAAGTTCGACGAGCTCATCCAAATAAAAGTATTGAAAGGATTTTAAAAAAATGGGAAAATATTTCGGAACGGACGGAGTTCGTGGAGAAGCAAATGTGGAATTAACGCCAGAATTGGCGTTTAAATTAGGGCGATTTGGTGGCTATGTATTGAGCCAACATGAGAAAGATGTGCCGCGCGTCTTTGTAGGACGTGACACACGTATTTCAGGAGAAATGCTGGAAAGTGCATTAATAGCAGGACTTTTATCGGTTGGAATCCGTGTTTACAAGCTTGGGGTTATCGCAACACCAGGTGTGGCTTATCTGGTGAAGTCAGAAAAAGCAAGTGCTGGGGTCATGATTTCAGCTAGCCATAATCCTGCACTTGACAACGGTATTAAATTTTTCGGCGGAGATGGTTATAAGCTAGATGATGATCGCGAGTTAGAAATTGAAGCACTTCTTGATGATAAAGAAGACAATTTACCACGTCCAAGTGCGGAAGGATTAGGGACCCTGATGGATTATCCAGAAGGGCTACGCAAATATCAGCAGTATCTCGTATCGACTGGTCTTGATTTAGACGGAATGAAAGTTGCTCTGGATACAGCGAACGGTGCCGCTTCAACAAGTGCTCGCCAGGTGTTTGCCGATTTGGGAGCTAGATTGACAGTCATCGGAGAAAATCCAGATGGGTTGAATATCAATTTAAATGTAGGTTCTACACATCCTGAAAAATTGCAAGAAACAGTTCGTGAATCAGGCTCAGCACTTGGTTTGGCATTTGATGGAGATAGTGATCGCTTGATTGCGGTAGATGAAAATGGTGAGATTGTTGATGGTGATAAAATCATGTACATCATTGGGAAATATCTCTCTGGAAAAGGTTTACTAGCCCAAAATACAATCGTAACAACTGTTATGTCAAACCTAGGTTTCCATAAAGCTTTGGATCGTGAAGGTATTAATAAAGTGATTACAGCTGTTGGTGACCGTTATGTCGTAGAAGAAATGCGCAAATCGGGTTACAATCTTGGTGGTGAGCAATCAGGGCATGTCATTATCATGGATTATAATACGACGGGTGACGGTCAGCTGACAGCCGTTCAATTGACAAAAGTAATGAGAGAAACAGGTAAAACTTTATCTGAATTAGCTTCAGAAGTGACTATTTATCCGCAAAAATTGGTTAATATCCGTGTTGAAAATACTATGAAGGACAAGGCCGTGGAAGTTCCTGCTATTAAAGCTGTGATTGAAAAAATGGAAGAAGAAATGGCTGGAAATGGTCGTATTCTTGTTCGTCCAAGCGGAACAGAGCCTCTTTTACGAGTCATGGCGGAAGCACCAAGTCATGAGGAAGTCGATTATTACGTTAATACAATTGCAGATATTGTACGCGCTGAAATTGGTATTGAATAAAGTAAAAAATCTCTGTTTATTATATAGGCAGAGATTTTTTACTTTATATTGTAGTTTGTTTTGTCAAGCAAATTTTTATATATTCAAAAATGTATGAGGTAATAATATGAGAGCCACAGGATTATTGGTAATGGATGTGGATAGTACTTTGGTGAAAGAAGAAGTAATTGATTTACTAGGGGCTGAAGTAGGAGTTGGTGAGCAGGTTGCAGCTATTACAAAATGTGCCATGCAAGGAAAATATGATTTTGAAGCGGCTCTGCTAGAGCGTGTGACCCTGCTTAAAGGACTCCCTGAGGCCATTTTTAAACAAGTTTCTAAGAAAATTCATTTTACCAAAGGGGCTCGACAGTTGATAGAAGAAATGCATCAGCGTGGTTATAAGGTTGGTATTGTATCAGGTGGATTTCATGAAATAGTAGATGAATTAGCATTGAAGTTGGACATAGATTATGTAAAAGCTAATCACTTGGAAGTAAAAGATGGCCAGCTGACAGGTAGGGTTTTAGGGACAGTTGTCACAAAAGAAGTCAAAAAAGCAATGCTAAAGCAATGGGCAGAGGAAAACAACTTGACTCTTGCTCAAACCATTGCTGTAGGAGATGGTGCTAATGACCTTCCAATGATATTAACAGCAGGAATTGGGATTGCTTTTAATGCCAAGCCTATTGTGAGAGAGCAAGCACCTTATCAAATCGATCAAGCTGACTTATATCAAGTTGTAAGCCTTTTAGAAAAGATAGAAAGTGAGGACTAGGTCATGCATATTTTAATTGCACCGGACTCTTTTAAAGAAAGTTTATCAGCTCAAAGCGTTGCAAAGGCTATAAAAGCAGGTTTTTCCAAGGCGCTCCCGGAAGCAACATTTGACTTGCTACCCATTGGAGATGGTGGTGAAGGAACAGTTGCTGCTTTAGCCGCCTCAATGAAATTATCCGAATATGAAAGAACAGTAACCGGACCATTCGGCGAGCCGGTTACGATGAAATATGCTCGAAAAGGCGATATAGCTCTCTTTGAAATGGCTGATTTGGTTGGGTTGGCGAATATCCCGTTAGAAAAAAGAAACCCTTTGACTCTTGATACCAGAGGGTTAGGAGAGTTAATTTTGTATCTCGCCAAAGAAGGTGTGAGGCAAATTTATATTGGCGTAGGTGGTTCGGCTACCAATGATGGTGGAATTGGAATGGCAGCTGGATTGGGCTATGAATTTTTTGATAAGGATAATCACTTGCTCCAAGCAAAGGGTTCGTCTTTAGACCGTGTGGCTCGCATTTCAGCGGATAAAGTTCCTGAAATTTTAGGAAATTTGGATATTCAGATTCTGACAGATGTTATGAATCCTCTCTGTGGTGAAAACGGAGCTACATACGTTTTTGGAGGTCAAAAAGGCTTGCCTGATTTGTTATTTTCTCAAGTAGATCAAGCTATGGCAACGTTTTATAAACAGGCGAATCCAACAATCTTTTCATTGGCTGGTGCCGGTGCTGGAGGAGGTATGGCCGCAGGGCTGGTGACATTTGCACATGGAAAAATTGTATCAGGAATTGATACTTGTCTCAACTTGCTCGATTTTGATAATCGTGTCAAAAAGGCTGATTTAGTGATTGTGGGTGAAGGTCGAATGGATCAGCAAAGTCTGTCAGGTAAAGCCCCTATTGGAGTAGCAAGGAGAACGCCAATCAATATTCCTGTAATTGCTATTTGTGGTAGTCTAAGGAATGATTTACCGGATTTCCCAGTAGAGAATATTCAGGCTGCTTTTCCAATCATTTCTCAAGTCGAACCTTTAGTTATTACTTTAGATAGGGCAGAAGAAAACCTCGTCCGAACAGCACAAAATATCGGAAATTTATTGAGAATGAAAATATGATAGTTAATTTTTTTCTAAAAATCGGAAAGATGACGCAGATGACTTGCTTGAAAAGTATAAAAGTTATTGCAAAAGTAGAGGTTTGTATAGAACGATATCTTGATTTCCTAATTTTTTTCTTTGTTATCCAATCTCACTCCCATTTTTCTTTTTTTTATGATAAACTAGTAGAAGAGGAGGTGTAAGCATGATAAAGATTTTTGGTCAGTTGCGTTATCATTGGCAACCAGATCTTTCTCTTCTAATCATCTATTGGTCTTTATCGGTCATTCCGATTTTTATAGGTTTTGCATTTTTGTTTGAAAGTTCAGAAGTTCCGTTTTTAGTCCTTTTCTCTTTCTTTTTATTCATGGTATTGTTGGGAATTGGTATACATCGATATTTTACGATATATGACGATGGGATTTTAAGGATTACTACAGCAAATCCATTTACACCTTCAAAGATAGAAATTTCAACGATTCGTAAGATAGAGGTAACAAAGACCTCCATTACTCTCTTCTTTGATGGCAAAGAAAAAGGCCGTACGTTTTGTATGCGCAAGTGGCCTAAGAAGTATTTTGTAAATGCTTTGGCTTTGAATGACCATTTTAAAGGGGAAGTTGAATTAGTGGATAATTTAACCCATGTAGACTATTTTGAACTATATTATGCTCAACCTAAAAAGACTACTCTTTCATAAGAGCTTTTGTAGGACAGTTTTTGATCGCTTCAATAATATCAGGTGTTTCGGGAACTTCCTTTTCCAGAAGCTCATCATCTTGATAAAATTTGACAATACCATTATCATGGTAATCAAATAGGTCAGAATAGGTTTGACAAAGACCACAAGCAATGCATCGTTCAGGAATGAGTGTAACTTTCATACTCATATTGTAATCGGAATTTGGAAAAAATACAAGGAGGAAGTCATGGCAAAGGAACCATGGGAAGAAGATATTTATGACAAGGGAGAAAAAGAATTGGCGAGAAGCAAAAAAACGAACGGTGTAGTAGCTAATCGTGTGTTGACGATTTTGGCTGTTATTTTTTTCGTTATAGTGATTGTAATGGTAGGAATGATGATTTATTTATCTACTGGTGGAAGTAGTAAGAAGGCAGCAACGGAGGGCTTTTATAATGCTGCAAAAACTACTAGTAAATCAAGTGAAAGTTCTAGTGCTCCCGCTTCTTCTAAAGCAGCAAGTGATAGCAGTCAGCCGCAATCATCTGAAGGAACGATTACCGTTCAGGCTGGAGAAGGAGAAGCTGCCATTGCTGCGCGTGCGGGGATTTCAATTGCAGAATTAGAGCGTTTAAATCCGTCTCACATGACAACAGGTGCGTGGTACGCTAATCCAGGTGATGTAGTAAAAATTCGATAGGAGTGCCGAATGAAACAGATTCAAATTGCTATTGATGGCCCAGCTTCAAGTGGAAAGTCAACAGTTGCAAAAATTATTGCAAAAGATTTCGATTACACTTACTTGGATACAGGTGCGATGTATCGTGCAGCGACTTACTTAGCTTTACAAAATGATTTATCGGCGGAAAAGTGGTCTGAAATTGTTGCGCTATTAGATACTTATCCTGTTAGTTTTGGACGTGGTAAAGATGGAGAGCAACTCGTTTTTGTTGGAGATGTAGATGTGACGCATCCGATTCGAGAAAATGAAGTCACTAACAATGTTTCTTGGGTGTCTGCAATTCCAGAAGTACGAGAAAAGTTGGTTGATTTACAACGAGAAATTGCCACTCAAGGTGGTATTGTTATGGATGGGCGTGACATTGGAACAGTTGTTTTGCCTCATGCAGAGTTAAAAATTTTTCTTGTAGCCTCAGTTGAGGAAAGAGCTCAACGCCGTTATAAAGAAAATCTTGAAAAAGGTATTCCAACTGATTTGGAAACCCTCCAAAAAGAAATTTCAGATCGTGATTATAAGGACAGTCACCGTTCAGTTTCTCCTTTAAAACCGGCAGATGATGCTATTCATTTTGATACGACGGGTGTCGGAATTGTGGAAGTTGTGAATTTTATCGAAGAAAAAGCTAAAAAAATCCTTGACAAATAATCCAAAACTTGTTATTATGTAAAAGTTGAGAAAAGCAGAAGTGAGAACTTCTCGCCTTGCGACTAACGTTGTCTGGCTCTACGGATTAAGTTTCAGGAATGAAATACTATCATGTAGAGCGGACTTGCGTTAGCAAGTCCGCTCTTGTTTTTCTCTAAAAATAAAAAAGAGGTGAAAACCATAGCAAAACAAGACTTATTCATCAATGATGAAATTCGTGTACGTGAAGTTCGTTTGATCGGTCTTGATGGTGAGCAATTGGGCATTAAACCACTTAGCGAAGCGCAAGCGATTGCTGACGATGCAAATGTGGATCTTGTTCTGATTCAACCACAAGCTAAACCGCCTGTTGCAAAAATTATGGACTATGGAAAGTTCAAGTTTGAGTATCAGAAAAAACAAAAAGAGCAACGCAAAAAACAAAGTGTTGTTACTGTGAAAGAAGTTCGTCTTAGTCCAACTATTGACAAAGGTGACTTTGATACAAAACTTCGTAATGCACGCAAGTTCCTTGAAAAAGGAAATAAAGTGAAGGTTTCTATTCGCTTTAAAGGGCGGATGATTACTCACAAAGAAATCGGAGCGAAAGTATTAGCCGACTTTGCTCAAGCAACGCAGGATATTGCGATTATTGAACAAAGAGCTAAGATGGATGGACGTCAAATGTTCATGCAGTTAGCGCCAATCCCTGACAAAAAGTAATCTGTTAGAAGTTAAAAAAAGGAGAAAAATATCATGCCAAAACAAAAAACACACCGCGCATCAGCTAAACGTTTCAAACGTACAGGTTCTGGTGGCTTGAAACGTTTCCGTGCTTACACTTCTCACCGTTTCCACGGAAAAACTAAAAAACAACGTCGTCATCTTCGTAAAGCAGCAATGGTGCATTCAGGAGATTTCAAACGTATCAAAGCAATGCTGACAGGTCTTAAATAAGAGATTTTGCAGTAGATTATTCTAGGAAATATTGGAGGAAATATAAATGGCACGTGTTAAAGGTGGCGTTGTATCACGCAAACGTCGTAAACGTATTTTAAAATTAGCTAAAGGTTACTATGGTGCAAAACATATCTTGTTCCGCACAGCAAAAGAACAAGTAATGAACTCTTACTACTATGCATACCGTGACCGTCGTCAAAAGAAACGCGATTTCCGTAAATTGTGGATTACACGTATCAATGCGGCAGCTCGTCTCAACGGACTTTCATATTCACAATTGATGCATGGTTTGAAATTAGCTGAAATCGAAGTAAACCGTAAAATGTTGGCTGATTTAGCAGTTAACGATGCAGCAGCTTTCACAGCGCTTGCAGATGCAGCTAAAGCAAAGTTAGGTAAATAATAATTAAAAAGCTGAGATATTTATCCCAGCTTTTTAATATAGTGTTGTGGTGTGGAAATTAGATTTGATAATGGAGAAAAAATAATATATGGAATCAACCAAAGATTGAGCAATAAAAAATCATGATGGTCTTATGAAAGGAAAGACAAATGAAGAAATTAATAAACAGTAGATTCGTTTAAGTGCCATCAAGGAGTAACATTGTCAAAAGTATTAGTCACCTATTCTGATAACGAAAACAGATAAGAGATTGGCAGGAGAGTTTAGATAATGGAAAAACAGGATGTGATTTATTAAAAACATTGATAAGTATTGTAGATTGATTTAAAAATTTTCAAGTATTTTAATGTTATAAATAATAAAAAACTGGGATAATGAACACTGCATCCCAAAAGTTAATTTTTTATGTCTAACTTTTGGGATGCAGTTCAAATGAACTAAAAGATTTAATATTTTTTAGTTCTAAACCAGTTTTCTATTTCACATAGAGTTCACGGTCTTTTAAGATAATTTCTTGGATGTGAGCATATTTTTTAAGTGTTTTTAATTCTTCTGGGTGGCTGATGAATGTAATGACAGATCCTTTTTTGCCCATGCGGCCAGTTCGTCCAGCGCGGTGTGTATAGGTTTCAAGGTCACGAGGTAAGTCGTAGTTGATGACACATTCAAGAGAATCAATGTCAATTCCTCTAGCTACCAAGTCAGTAGCAAGCAAGAGTGTAAGCTCGTCGTTTTTAAATTGCTCCAAGATAATCTTACGGAATTTAATGTTGACATCACTAGCCAAGGACACAGCCTGAATATGACGGTATTGCAACTTTTCCTCAGCACTTCCTAAGTCCGAGAAGGCATTGAAAAAGATAAGCGCACGAAATTCTGAAACTTGAGCTAGCTTTCGCAAGCATTCAACTTTGTCGCGCTGTTTAACTTGCATATAAAAATGACGAATATTATCAAGTTGTTGATTTTCTGTTTTGATTTGGATTGTATTTTCAACAATTTTATCCTGCTCAAATTTAGCAGTCGCACTCATATAAATCAATTGATGTTCACGAGGTACATAGTGAATAATTTTGTCAACAAAGTGATATTGTGAATCACTAAGCAATTGATCAAATTCATCCAGAATGATTGTATCAACAGTCATCATTTTGATTTTTTTAAGTTTAATCAGTTCAAAAATGCGTCCTGGCGTCCCGATGAGAATTTCAGGGCCTTTTTTTAACCGTTCAATTTGTCGTTTTTGGCTGGAGCCAGATAGAAAGAGCTGAGCTGTTAAGCCAAGTAGTTCAGCCCATGTTTTGGTGACGTCGAAAATTTGTCCAGCTAGCTCAGTATTGGGAGCCAAGATAAGTAATTGCTGGGATTTCTTAGGCTTTAGTTTTAGAAGACTAGGAAAAAGATAGGCAAGTGTTTTTCCAGTTCCGGTAGGGCTTATCCCAAGGACATTTTCACCGTCTGTAATAGGTTGAAAGAGTTGTTCTTGAATGGGAGTTAAATACTCAAAGCCAAGTTTGGTAAGTTGGTCTTGCCAACTTTGAGGGAAATTAGTTGTTGTCATGATCAGCCTCAAATCTAATACCAGCATCTTGTCGCATGCTAAACAGAGTTTTATGCACGGCAGCAGCAGCGTCTAGCCAGTTTTGGTAAATTTCTTGTTTTATCTCACCGCTCAATACTTGAGCGAATCGTTTGGCTTCTTCTGCCATGGTGTGAGAAGAGTGCACAATTTCAAGAGTCTTTTTCTCTTTATTTAAATCTTGAAAAACAGCCGAAGTAATGAATTCAATCGAATTTAAGGTCAGTGTACCGTCTGTTGTATAAATTTCAGCAGGGAAAAAACTATTGATATTTTTTCCGGTTTGGATAGTCACTTGAAATTCTGGATAGATTAAGCTTCCTACTCCATTTAGATCGACAGTATTTGGTAATTGCTGAGCGGTGTAATAGGCATTTTCTGGTGCTCCAAAAAGTCGTATGGCTGCATAGACAGGATAAATGCCTAAGTCCATTAGAGCACCGCCTGAAAACTTAGCAGAAAAGACGTTTGGCTCTTGTCCAGCTAACAGAGCTGGCATTTTGGAAGAATACTTCGCATAGGTGAAATGTGCCCCAAGAATCGTTTTGTTTTTGAGAAAATCTGAAATGACATCAAATGATTGCTCATGATAGTTACGAGCTGCTTCAAAAATGTATACATGCTGTTCTTGAGCTAATGTTACCAATTCAGCCCATTCTTCTGGGCGTGAGACAGCAGGTTTTTCTACAATTACATGTTTGCTTGCTAAAATAGCAGCTTTTGCTTGTGGGAAATGCAGAGAATTAGGGCTTGCAATATAGACAATGTCTATATCATTAGTTAAAAAATTAGCCATATCTGTGTAGCAATCTACATTTTCGTAATAACTGGCAAATGCTTGAGCAGCATGTATCGTCCGTGAATATACCGCAGTCAGTTGATAGTCTTTTGTCGAATGAGCAGCCTTGACAAATTGGTGAACAATGTCTCCAGTTCCAATCGTTCCGAGTTTTAACATCGTTTTCTCCTTATTTTTTATCTTGTCATTTATTTTGATTTACCTCTTTCATTATATCATGATTTGTTGTAAAATAGATAAGATGATAAAAAATGGAGTGAATAATGCAAAATAGACCGATTATTATTGGCGTGACTGGTGGATCTGGTGGTGGAAAAACCAGTGTTTCGAGAGCTATTCTATCAAATTTTCCAAATGAAAAGATTGCTATGATTGAGCATGATTCTTATTATAAGGACCAATCTCATTTGACATTTGAAGAACGAATCAAGACCAACTATGACCATCCTTTTGCTTTTGATACAGATTTGATGATTGCGCAAATCAAGGAATTGTTGGCAGGGCGTCCAGTAGATATTCCGACTTATGATTATACAGCTCATACGCGTAGTGATAGAACGTATCGTCAAGATCCGCAAGATGTCTTCATTGTAGAAGGGATTCTGGTTTTAGAGGACAAACGCTTACGTGATTTAATGGACATTAAGATTTTTGTGGATACAGATGATGATGTTCGGATCATTCGCAGGATTAAGCGAGATATGGATGAACGCGGTCGTAGTTTAGATAGTGTCATTGAGCAATATTTAGGTGTGGTAAAGCCTATGTATCATCAATTTATCGAGCCTACCAAGCGCTATGCGGATGTAATTATTCCAGAAGGAGCTTCTAACACAGTGGCGATTGATCTGATTACAACGAAAATTGAAAAAATCTTGCAGGAAGCAAGAGAGTCATAGAAAGGAAGTCTAGTGAGGAAGTGCTAGACTTTTTAGGTAATGATGATAAAAAGTATAAAAAGGAAAAGGAAGTTTCATTCGCGCTCGAAATTTTTTGCCTGTCTGCTGACTTTTTGTGCGGGATTTATTGACGCTTATACATTTATTGAAAGAGGCGGGACATTGGTTGCGGGTCAAACAGGAAACGTTGTGTTCTTGTCAGTTGAGTTGATTCATCATGAGACAGGAGAAATAGAAGTGAAGTTGGCAACGATGCTGGCTTTTATGTTAGGCATTTTTGTGTTAACCATTTTCAAAAATAGCTTTGAAAATTCTTTATGGCGCTTGTCCAGCATTCTCCCACTGATTTTGTTTTGTGGGCTTACAGGATTTCTACCAGCAACCGTGTCTAATCTTTTCATTGTTCCGCCGATTGGTTTTTGTATGGGGTTGGTGGCAACGGCTTTTGGTGAAGTGGATGGCATTGTCTACAATAATTCCTTTATGACGGGCAATATCAAAAAAACAATGGTAGCTTTTGGTACTTATGTGCGTACAAAAGAAAAAACTTGTTTAACGGAAGGCATTTTCTTCGTGGCTTTATTAGGAAGTTTTGTGATAGGAGCGATTATTTCTACTTATTTGATACAATTTTATTTGTTGAAAACAATCTGGCTCGTGGCTATTATTTTGCTAGCATTTTTGAACTTTAGAATGGTGCAATACATTCGCAGAAGATAAAAAACTTTAACTCTACATAATGAGAGCTAAAGTTTTTTCTATTTGATTGGGAGCTACTCGTCTCTGTAGGAAACAATACCAATAATAGTATCAACGGCACGTTCCATTGTTTGCAGACTGACGTATTCAAAGCGTCCATGCATGTTTTCGCCGCCGGCAAAGATATTTGGTGTCGGAATACCCATAAAGGAAATCTTTGAGCCGTCTGTTCCGCCACGAATAGGCTCGATAATCGGTTTGATGTCAAGTTTTTCCATAACAGCCTTTGCAATATTGATAGGTGTCATGTCTTTTTCAATGACTTGGCGCATATTGTAGTATTGATCTTTCAGTTCTAAATGAACCCGTTCACCATGTTTTTTATTCATCTTATTAGTAATGGAGCGCATGAGTTCTTTGCGTTTTTCAAAGGTTACTGCATCAAAGTCACGAATGATATAACTTGCTTTTGCTTCCTCAACAGTTCCTTCTACATTCATAAGATGATAGAAGCCTTCGTAGCCATCTGTTAGCTCAGGGCGAGCACCGTCTGGTAATTGATTATGAAAGTCAATAGCTAATTGCAGAGCATTAATCATTTGTCCTTTTGCTGTTCCGGGATGGACATTGCGTCCTTGGAAAGTGATTTCTGCGCTAGCTGCAGAGAAAGTTTCAAATTGAAGTTCTCCGAGAGGTCCACCGTCAACCGTATAAGCGAAATCTACATCGAAATCTATCGCATCAAACTTGTCAGCTCCGACACCAATTTCTTCATCCGGCCCAAAACCAACTCGAATTTCGCCGTGTTTGATTTCTGGGTGACCTGCTAGATATTCAATTGCTGTCATAATTTCAGCAATACCTGATTTATCATCAGATCCAAGAAGAGTCGTTCCATCGGTTGTAATCAAGGTTTGTCCTTTGTATTTTTTCAAACTAGCAAAATCAGCAGGGGCAAGATTAAAACCAGACTGCCCAAGCGGAATCACTTCACCATCATAATTTTCAATCATTTGTGGATTGACACCTTCTGCGTTGAAATCTGCGGTGTCCATGTGAGAAATAAGACCGATTTTGCGCGTGAAACTTGGGTCATTTGCAGGAAGAGTACCGATGGCGTAGCCGTTAGGTAAGTAGTAAACATTTTCCAAGCCGACCTGCTTCATCTCAGGGATAAGGATATTAGTCGCAAAGTCCACCTGACTCTGGGTGCTGGGAGTAGTAGTGGAGGTCTCGTCTGAGCGTGTATTGACTTTAACATAAGTCAGAAAACGGTTTAAAAGATTAGGGTATTTCATAAGTTCTCCTTTTTGCATAGATGTAACTAGTGTATCATATTTTGGGAGGGAAGGCTATGTACGAATAATGAAAGTCGGATGACAATATATTTTAATAAAAATCATGAACTTGAAAGGAAGTTCATGATTCATTCTATCAGTTATTAAAAATAAACTTTTCAATAGCTGTGGCGACACCGTTCTCATCATTGGTATCTGTCACATAATTGGCTAGTTTTTTAATATAGTCGCTAGAATTGCCCATAGCCACGCCAAGACCTGCAAATTGGATCATTTCAATGTCGTTGTTAGCATCACCAAATGCCATAATTTCTTGAGGTTTAATCTCTAAATGTTGAGCTAATTGCTTAAGAGCTGTTGCTTTAGTAGTGCCCTTTGGCATGGCTTCGTAAATGACCGGTTGTGAGCGAACACCGCTGAAACGTTGAGAAATCTGCGAACCAAATTGTTTTTCAAAGGTATCTAACTCATCAGGCTGGGCTAAAAACATAGCTTGAAATATAATATTTTTACCGCTGATAGCTTCTTCGAGACTGATTTCTGTTGGGGTTGTAAAGACAAGGCTAGCGTCATAGGTGACTAGGTCGGTTGGCTCTTCGTCAACTACTAAATAGCGTTCTTCGTCAAAAAGAGTTAGTTGGGCAGGAGTTTGCTTGGCGATTCTATCCAGATAAAGCATATCCTCCGAACTTAGCTCTTTCCAATCAACAAGCTTCCAATCCTTTGTTTGATGAGTGGAGCAGCCGTTATTGATAATGACATATTCATTATCTCCACTCAGTCCTAATTGTTCATAATAAGGTTTCACTCCGACTAGAGGGCGGCCTGTACAAAGAACCAGCTTTACTCCATGTTCGACAGCTTGATGAATGGCTTGAATATGTGCTTGGGGAATTTCTTTTTGACTATTTAAAAGCGTGCCGTCCATGTCTAATGCGATTAGTTTAATCATAGCATTCTCGTTTCTGTAAATGTATTTATTTTTATTATAGCACAAATGAAACGGAATATGGCATGCCTTTTCAAGACTGGTAAAAGTCACCTTTCTTATGTTATAATAAATAGAATACCCGAAAAGGAAGAGAAAAATGAATGTAGATGAATTAAAAAAGCGGCAGGAGCGGATTCGGAATTTCTCCATCATTGCTCACATTGACCACGGTAAGTCAACCTTGGCAGATCGAATTTTGGAAGCAACGGATACTGTATCCAGCCGAGAAATGCAGGCTCAACTCTTGGACAGCATGGACTTGGAGCGGGAGCGCGGTATCACCATCAAGCTCAATGCTATCGAGCTCAATTATACCGCCAAGGACGGGGAGACCTATATCTTCCACTTGATTGACACGCCGGGACACGTGGACTTTACTTATGAGGTATCACGGTCATTGGCAGCCTGTGAAGGGGCTATTCTGGTGGTCGATGCAGCACAAGGTATTGAAGCACAAACTTTAGCCAATGTTTATCTTGCCTTAGATAATGATTTGGAAATCTTACCAGTTATCAATAAAATTGACCTTCCAGCTGCTGATCCAGAGCGAGTTCGAACAGAGATTGAAGATGTCATTGGTTTGGATGCAAGCGAAGCTGTGTTGGCTTCGGCTAAAGCTGGTATTGGGATTGAAGAAATCTTGGAGCAAATCGTGGAGAAAGTTCCTGCACCGACAGGCAATGTGGCAGCGCCGCTCAAGGCTCTCATTTTTGATTCGGTTTACGATGCCTATCGTGGGGTAATCCTGCAAGTACGGGTTATGGACGGTGTGGTCAAGCCAGGAGATACCATTCAGTTGATGAGTAATGGCAAGACTTTTGATGTAACTGAAGTGGGTATTTTTACTCCAAAAGCTGTTGGACGAGATTTTCTTGCAACAGGGGATGTTGGTTATATTGCAGCTTCTATTAAGACTGTTCAAGATACTCGGGTTGGTGACACAGTGACTTTGGCGGATTATTCAGCAGATGAACCGCTTCATGGCTACAAGCAGATGAACCCGATGGTTTTTGCCGGTCTCTACCCAATTGAGTCCAATAAGTACAATGACCTGCGTGAGGCTCTGGAAAAGCTTCAGCTAAATGATGCCAGTTTGCAGTTTGAACCAGAGACATCTCAAGCACTAGGTTTTGGTTTCCGTTGTGGTTTTTTAGGCTTGCTGCACATGGATGTCATTCAGGAGCGCTTGGAGCGCGAGTTTAATATTGATCTGATTATGACAGCACCTTCTGTTATCTATAAGGTTAATATGACGGATGGTGCCTCGCTTGATGTGTCCAATCCGAGCGAGTTTCCGGACCCGACTAAGATTGATTCCATTGAAGAGCCTTATGTCAAGGCGCAGATTATGGTGCCGCAGGAGTTTGTTGGAGCGGTGATGGAATTAGCTCAGCGCAAGCGTGGTGATTTTGTTACTATGGACTATATTGATGAAAATCGGGTCAATGTCATCTATCAAATCCCGCTAGCGGAAATCGTCTTTGACTTCTTTGACAAGCTCAAGTCCTCTACTCGTGGCTATGCTAGTTTTGACTATGAAATTTCAGAATATCGTAAGTCTAATCTTGTCAAGATGGATATTCTCCTCAATGGTGACAAGGTTGATGCTCTCAGCTTTATTGTTCACAAGGAATTTGCTTATGAACGCGGGAAATTGATTGTCGAAAAATTAAAGAAAATTATCCCACGCCAGCAATTTGAAGTGCCCATTCAGGCTGCTATCGGACAGAAAATCGTGGCTCGGACAGACATTAAAGCCCTGCGTAAAAATGTCTTGGCCAAGTGTTATGGTGGTGACGTTTCCCGGAAGCGCAAACTCCTAGAAAAACAAAAAGCCGGTAAAAAACGGATGAAAGCGATTGGCTCTGTTGAAGTACCACAGGAAGCCTTCCTCAGCGTTCTCAGTATGGATGATGAATAATTTTCTAACAAAGTGCGTAAGAAGCTGATACAAAAGTTTTCGGATTTAAAGTTGGCTGTGTAAGAAATGAAAAGAACAGTGGTAGTTTGAGTCTTTCAGGAGTGAAGCAGAATTAAAGATTTGTAAATCTTTAATTCTGCTTCACTCCATTTTAAATAATACAAATAACGCTTTCCTGCTACTAAAAAATATGCTAAAATAAAGCAAGGAGGAGATGTCGTTATGAATCATAAAAAGAAATATCTTCTTTTATTTTTAGTCATTTTAGTTAGTGTTGGTCTTGGAGCATGTAATTCAAGTGGAAACAGCAAATCAAAATCATCAAGCCAAATTTCGTCTTCAAGCAAAGTATCGGAAAAAGCAAATGGTAGTTTGAGTTCGTCAGCTACTAAGAAAAACGATGTGAAGACAGAAGAAACACAACGTGTAGGCTCGGATGATTATGGCTATATTGACATTCCAAAAAATTGGTTGAAATTTAGGGATGTCGATGGTGGCGACAGTATTCAATATACGGATGGTTCTGGCTACAATATTGTAACTATGAATGCTTACACGAAAGAAAAAGCTAAGATTCAAGAAAGAGAAGAGTTTACAGCTCAGACAATTGCCAATCGTATTTATTATAATTGGCAAAACAATAAAAATGTAAATAGGGTTTGGGGCTCAAAAGGAGCGGTTGCAGGTAACGAAGCCTATCAAGTAAATGTTATCATGAAATCAGGGCAGTATCTGGTTAGTTGGATTTTCAAAAAGGACGAGAAAGTTTATCTTATTGCACTTGAAGGCAATCGAGAAACCCTAATAAAGCTTCCTCCTTATATTGAAAAGACATGGAGTTTACGTAAATAGAAAGTTTAAAGAGAACTTTAAGAACTGAGAGAATGTGATACTCAAACTTAAATTGAAAAGAGTGAGAAGAAGTTGGTTTCTATGCAATGACAGCTTCCCCGCTCTTTTTTCATAGCTTATAAAAATCACGAATAAGGACGTACAAGCATTTTTCGGATTCGTAAGGGAAATATTTTTCTTTATTCTATCGTAAATATGCCCTAAATTTGATATAATAGATTGAATTTTGTTTAAGAGAGAGAAAAAATGTCAACTTTAGAAACGTTAAAATCTGAATTGAACGGAATTGATATCCGTTTTGATGAACCTTTAAAACAATATACTTACACAAAAGTAGGTGGAGCTGCCGATTATCTGGTTTTTCCGCGAAATCGTTATGAATTAGCACGAGTGGTGAAATTTGCTAATCGGGAGCAGATTCCTTGGATGGTACTAGGGAATGCTAGCAATATCATCGTTCGCGACGGTGGTATTCGCGGTTTTGTTATTATGTTTGATAAGTTAAACGGTGTTGCAGTAGACGGCTACACCATTGAAGCAGAAGCAGGTGCCAATCTGATTGAGACGACCCATGTTGCGCTTTATCACAGTCTGACAGGTTTTGAGTTTGCTTGCGGGATTCCAGGGAGTATTGGCGGAGCTGTCTTTATGAATGCTGGTGCTTATGGTGGTGAAATTTCGCATATTTTACTTTCTTGTAAGGTGCTGACACGAGATGGAGAAATCAAAAATATCAGTGCTCAAGACATGAAATTTGGCTATCGCCGTTCTTACGTTCAACAGACAGGCGATGTGGTAATCTCTGCCAAGTTTGCCTTAGCACCAGGAATGCACCGTGTGATTCGTCAAGAAATGGAACGTTTGACCCACCTTCGTCAATTGAAGCAGCCTTTAGAGTATCCTTCTTGTGGCTCTGTTTTTAAACGTCCGGTGGGGCATTTCGCAGGGCAATTGATTAGTGAAGCAAATTTAAAAGGGCACCGCATTGGTGGGGTAGAAGTTTCGACAAAGCATGCAGGTTTTATGGTCAATGTTGATAATGGAACAGCAGCTGATTATGAAAATTTGATTGCACATGTGATTGAGACAGTCAAAGCTCATTCAGGTGTGACTTTGGAAAGAGAAGTCCGAATTATTGGCGAGAAGTGATAATATCTTGGTATTTTTCGATGACATTCTCCAAGAAAATCAGTCAGGACAAGACTTTAATTTGTCAATCTATGAAAAAGAAGGAATTTATGGCAATTGAACAAACCAATCATTGAATTTAAAAACGTATCAAAAGTTTTTGAAGATAATAATACAGTCGTCTTAAAAGACATCAATTTTGAATTAGAAGAAGGGAAGTTTTACACTCTTTTAGGTGCTTCTGGATCAGGAAAATCAACCATTCTAAATATCATCGCTGGCTTGTTGGATGCGTCCAGCGGTGATGTTTTTCTTGACGGCGTCCGAATCAACGATATTCCAACCAACAAACGTGATGTGCATACGGTGTTTCAGTCCTATGCCCTTTTTCCGCACATGACTGTTTTTGAAAATGTGGCATTTCCGTTGCGTTTGCGTAAAGTTGAAAAACAGGAAATAGAGCGACGAGTTGCAGAAGTCCTGAAAATGGTGCGTTTGGATGGTTTTGAGAAACGCTCTATTCGCAAATTGTCCGGTGGACAACGCCAACGAGTGGCTATTGCGCGTGCTATTGTCAATGAACCGCGGGTTGTTTTGCTGGATGAGCCTTTATCTGCACTGGATTTGAAGTTGCGAACAGACATGCAGTATGAATTACGTGAATTGCAGCAGCGTCTAGGGATTACTTTTGTCTTTGTCACCCACGACCAAGAAGAAGCTCTGGCCATGAGTGACTGGATTTTTGTTATGAATGAGGGAGAGATTGTCCAGTCGGGAACACCTGTTGATATATATGACGAACCTATTAATCACTTTGTAGCGACCTTTATCGGCGAATCTAATATTCTTCCAGGAAAGATGATTGAGGACTATTTGGTTGAATTTAATGGCAAGCGATTTGAAGCTGTAGACGGAGGAATGCGTCCTAATGAGCAGGTGGAAGTCGTCATTCGTCCAGAAGATTTGCGGATTACACTTCCGGAAGAAGGAAAACTGCAAGTTAAGGTTGATACGCAGCTTTTCCGTGGCGTGCATTATGAGATTATCGCTTATGATGAATTGGGCAATGAATGGATGATTCATTCGACTCGCAAGGCCATTGTCGGAGAAGAAATCGGGCTAGATTTTGAACCAGAAGATATTCATATTATGCGCCTCAATGAAACAGAGGAAGAGTTTGATGCTCGGATTGAAGAATATGTCGAAATGGAAGAGCAGGAAGCAGGCTTAATCAATGCTATTGAGGAGGAGCGCGATGAAGAAAACAACCTTTAATCTTTTTGTTGCTCCTTATATTCTTTGGATTCTATTGTTTGTATTAGCGCCTGTTGCCATGATTGTTTGGCAGTCGTTTTTCAATATTGAAGGTCACTTTACTCTTGAAAATTATAAGACCTACTTCGCTTCGCAAAATCTAACCTATCTTAAAATGAGTTTGAATTCGGTCTTGTATGCAGGAATTATCACAGTTGTTACCTTGGTAATTAGTTACCCTACTGCGTTTTTGTTGACACAATTAAAGCATAAACAGCTTTGGCTGATGCTCATTATTTTGCCGACATGGGTCAATCTACTTCTCAAAGCTTACGCTTTTATCGGGATTTTTGGACAAAATGGTTCAGTCAATCAGTTTTTAAGTTTTATCGGGATTGGTTCTCAGCAAATTTTGTTCACAGACTTTTCTTTTATTTTTGTTGCTAGTTATATTGAGCTACCCTTTATGATATTGCCGATTTTTAATGTTTTAGAGGATATGGATCAAAATCTGATCAATGCCAGCTATGATCTTGGTGCCAACCGTTGGGAAACCTTTTGTCGTGTCGTTTTTCCTTTATCCATGAATGGTGTGAGAAGTGGTGTGCAGTCTGTCTTTATTCCCAGCCTCAGTCTTTTTATGCTGACGCGTTTGATTGGTGGTAATCGCGTTATTACGCTAGGTACAGCTATTGAGCAGCATTTTTTGACTACACAAAATTGGGGCATGGGCTCAACCATTGGTGTTGTCTTGATTGTAGCCATGCTTATCATCATGTGGGCAACAAAAGAAAGGAGAGAACGATGAAAAAAACTGCTAGTATTTATTTAACAGTTGTCTTCTTAATTCTTTATTTGCCGATTTTTTATTTGATTGGCTATGCCTTTAATGCTGGTGACGATATGAACAAGTTCACAGGTTTTAGTCTAGCGCATTTTCAAAATATGTTTAGTGATACTCGCTTGATGCTAATTTTGGCACAAACCTTTTTTCTGGCTTTTTTGTCTTCTTTGATTGCCACAGCAATCGGAACGTTTGGTGCTATTTATATTTATCAGGCAAGAAAAAAATATCAAGAAGCCTTTTTGTCGGTCAATAATATTTTAATGGTAGCACCAGATGTTATGATTGGTGCGAGTTTCTTGATTTTATTTACAACCGTCAAATTTCAATTAGGTTTTCTATCAGTCTTAGCCAGTCATATTGCTTTTTCAATTCCTATCGTAGTCTTGATGATATTGCCACGGTTAAAAGAGATGAATGATGACATGATTAAGGCGGCCTATGATTTAGGAGCAAGCCAAGTTCAGATGCTCAAGGAAATCATGCTGCCTTATCTGACGCCAGCTATCATTGCCGGTTACTTTATGGCTTTCACCTACTCTCTAGATGACTTTGCTGTGACGTTCTTTGTGACAGGAAATGGTTTTTCAACCTTGTCGGTTGAGATTTACTCGCGGGCTCGGCAAGGAATTTCGCTAGAAATCAATGCTCTCTCTGCTTTGGTATTTCTGTTCAGTATTCTTTTGGTGATTGGTTATTATTTTATTTCTCGTGAAAAGGAGGATGCGGCATGAAAAAGCTTTATTCATTTTTAATGGGCATTGTTGCTATTATCCTTATCCTCTGGGGCTTGAGCCATCACATTGAAAGTCGGACAAAAATCGGTTCTGGTGACAAATTAGTCATCTATAATTGGGGAGATTACATTGATCCAGAATTATTGACGAAATTTACAAAAGAAACCGGTATCCAAGTTCAATATGAAACCTTTGATTCTAACGAATCCATGTACACGAAGATTAAACAGGGCGGGACAACCTACGATATTGCTATTCCCAGTGAATACATGATTTCAAAAATGATGTCGGAACACTTACTAGAAAAGTTGGATCATTCTCAGATTAAAGGCTTAGAAAATATTGGAAAACGATTTTTAAATCAATCATTTGATCCTAAAAATCAATACTCTATTCCTTACTTTTGGGGAACGCTTGGGATTGTCTACAACACAGAATTAGTCAAAACAGCTCCTAAGCATTGGAGTGATTTGTGGCGACCTGAATATAAAAACTCTATCATGATGATTGATGGAGCGCGCGAGGTAATGGGTGTTGGGTTAAATGCTTTAGGTTATAGCCTCAATTCTAAAAATACTAAGCAATTACAAGAAGCAGTTGATAAGCTTTATACGTTGACACCGAATATCAAAGCTATTGTTGCTGATGAGATGAAAGGCTATATGATTCAAAATAATGCTGCTATTGGTGTTAGTTTCTCTGGAGAGGCGCGGCAGATGCTGGATAAAAATCCGAAATTGCGTTATGTCGTACCGCCAGAAGCTAGCAATCTTTGGTTTGATAATATTGTCATTCCTAAGACGGTCAAAAATAAAAAGGCTGCCTATCAATTCATTAACTTTATGTTAAAACCTGAAAATGCCTATAAAAATGCCTTGTATGTTGGTTATTCTACCCCGAATGTACTAGCCAAAGCAATGCTTCCTAAAGAAGTGCAGGAAGATAGAGCCTTTTATCCAGATGAAGAAACGATGAAGCATTTGGAAGTCTATCAGCAATTAGGGGCGAAATGGCTGGGAATTTACAATGATTTATATCTTCAGGTGAAAATGTATCGGAAATGATACTCTGTAAAAATCTTTTCAAACTTCGTTAGCTTTGACAGCCCGAGAACTATGAAAGGTTGCAGATAAAGTGAATGCAGTGAGTGCTTTCTTAACAATCTAGGGAATTGTGAAAGGTGGCGATAAAAAACGAAGTTTTCGTCAGAAGTACTCTTTCGAGATAGACAAGCGAATCGTCTTGATACTTACTTCGCAAGTTCTATCCGCTACTCAAAGCCGTACTGTTGATACATCCTCACGGACGTTTCATCTCCAATCTCAAAAGCTCTACGGGAACTTTCGATTTATCTACGACTTGTCTTAGTTTGTTTTGTGATTTTCATTGAGTATAAAATTAAATATAAAAAACGGAAGTTGAACAACTCTCGGACATTGGTCTGATGAGTAGTCTTGCTTCCGTTATTTTTTAATTGCTAGAGCTTGATGATGTTGTATCCTTATCAGCACTGTCGTTACTTGTTTGGCTAGAGCTAGTATCGCTTGATGTATTGCTAGACTGCGTAGTGTTAGAGCTAGCGCTACTTGTTTCTGTTTCGCCTTGACTAGTAGCAGTTGTGTTGTTAGAGCTAGGGGCCTCAGTCGTTGTTTCTTTCTGAATTTCTTTGATAATGGTTGTTTGTGTCGTCTGACTAGTTTTTGTTTTGTTATCAGATTTATTGTTATTCATGAAAGTCATGATGGTAATCGTTGCAGTGATAATCCCAAGGATACTCCCAATCGTAGCAAGGGTCTTCTGAAAAGCTGAGAGACCTTTTTTGATATGATGACGAGTAGGTGTTTTTTCTTCTTTAGTAGTTGAAGTTTTATTTTTTCGAGAATAATTTTCCATTGTCAGTTGATAATCTCCTTTCTCATCTTCATTATACCCTCTTTGTTTAAAATTGTCTTAAAAAAATTTAAAACATTGAAAATTTCATGTAAATTAATCGAAAGAGAATGTGGTTTTCTACTATAAGGACTAAAAAATCAGCTCAATTCTTGTCTGCCCTTGTTGACAGATGAAAAGAGCTGGTGTGATTATAAGGAAGGACTAGGAAAGATTTGCTTGTGCAACAGCTAATCGTGCAGCAGGGACACGATAAGGGGAGCAAGAAACATAAGTAATGCCAATGTCTTGGAAGAAAGGAATAGAAGTAGGATCTCCTCCGACTTCACCACAAACTCCAATTGGAAGATTGGGATTCACTTGGCGAGCCTTTGAAATGGCTATTTTCATGAGTTCCCCAACTCCAGTCTGGTCAATAGTTTGGAAAGGGTCAAACGACATAATTTCTTTGTCTTTGTAATGCTGGATAAATTTTCCAATATCATCACGAGAAAAGCCATAGGTCATTTGCGTCAAGTCATTGGTACCGAAACTAAAGAAATCTGCTTCTTTAGCCAGTTGGTCTGCAATGAAACAGGCGCGTGGCAATTCAATCATGGTGCCAATTTCATAAGGGAAAGGTTCAATATGATGCTTGTTGAAGATAGTTCCAATGTGCTCAACTAGTAGCTTTTTGAGATAAACGAGTTCTGATTTTTCAGCAATCAGCGGAATCATGATTTCTGGCTTAATGACCATGCCTTCTTTTGCCAGTCTAATGGCACTGTTAAAAATAGCTTCTACCTGCATTTTATAAATTTGAGGCTGTGTAATTCCTAAACGACAACCACGATGTCCTAACATTGGATTTGTTTCTTGCAGGGAGGCAATTTTCTGTGTTAATGTCTCAGCAGAGATTTGTAGTTTTTCAGCCAACTGCTCAATTTCTGGTTTATTTTTTGGTAAAAATTCATGCATAGGCGGATCCAATAAACGGACAATCATCGGCTTATCCTGAATTGTTTGAAACATTTGATAGAAATCCTCTTCTTGGAAAGCCAAGAGTTTCTTTAAAGCGGAATTTGTTTCTACTTCGTCGTTTGATAAAATCAATCTGCGCATTTCTAAAATTCGTTTTTCACCAAAGAACATGTGCTCTGTACGAGCAAGGCCAATTCCTTTGGCACCAAATTGCATAGCTGTTTTTAAGTCTTGAATCGTTTCTGCATTTGCACGAACGCTCAGTTGAGCCACTTCGTCTGCCCAAGAAAGGAACAACTGTAATTCGTCGTTATTGTCAATCATAGTAGTTGGAATATTGCCCGTGTAGAGCTTGCCGGAAGTGCCATCTACAGAAAGGATGTCTCCCTCTCTTAGAGTCACTTTGTCGCATACAATTGTTTTATCGTATTCATTGATAGACAATTCGCCACATCCTGCGACACAACAAGTGCCCATGCCACGAGCTACAACGGCAGCATGAGAAGTCATTCCGCCATGACTAGTCACAATTGCTTGACTGACCACCATTCCTTCAATATCCTCGGGAGAAGTTTCTTGGCGAACCAAAATAACGTTTTTTCCTAGTGCATGAAGTTCTTTAGCCCGCTCGGCGGTAAAGACAATTTCTCCTGTTGCTGCGCCTGGACTAGCAGGAAGTCCTTGAGTCAAATAATGAGCTGATTTCAAAGCAGATTCTTCAAAAATAGGGTGAATCAGTTGGTTAATAGCAGAAGGACTGACTCGTAGGAGAGCTTCTTCTTTTGAAATCATTTTTTCATCGACTAGATCCAAAGCGATTTTTAAGCTTGCTTTAGCAGTACGCTTCCCATTTCGAGTTTGCAGGATGTACAATTTCTCCTTTTCAATGGTAAATTCAATATCCTGCATATCTTTGTAATGTTTTTCAAGAATCTTGGCATAGTTACAAAAGTCTTCATAGGCCTGTGGTAAGATTCGTTTAAGAGAGTCAATCGGTTCTGGAGTTCGAATACCAGCTACGACATCTTCCCCTTGAGCATTGAGTAGAAATTCCCCAAACAGATGATGTTCACCAGTGGCAGGATTTCTTGTGAAAACAACGCCTGTGCCGCTTTTTTGGTCGCTATTTCCAAACACCATGCTTTGAACATTGACAGCCGTTCCTAAATCGTGAGGAATTTGATTCAATTCGCGGTAAACTTTAGCGCGTGGATTGTTCCATGATTTGAACACAGCCTTGATAGCAGCGTAGAGTTGCTCTTTGGGACTCTGTGGGAAATTTTGGTAGTGCTCCTGATAAATCTCTTTATATTGTTGAATAAGTGATTGGTGCTCTTCTTTTGAAAAATCATTGATTGTTTTATTCAATTGCTTTTCAGTTTTTTCTAAGCATCGATCAAATTCTTCTTTGGGAATGCCGTAGACGACATCTGCAAACATCTGCAACAAACGGCGATAGCAATTATAAGCGAAATTAGCATTTGTTACGTCCGCTAAAGTCTGAACACGTAAGTCATTTAAACCAAGATTGAGAATGGTGTCCATCATACCAGGCATAGAAATTTTTGCACCGCTACGAACGGAAACTAGTAGTAGCGAGGACTCATTGCCCATAAAAAATTTATTTGTCTTGCTTTCTAAGTTCGTAATCGCTTTCAAAACTTCCTCTTTTAAAATAGATTCAAAAAAAGAAGGAGTTTCTAAATAACGTAGACAACTTTGAGTTGTAATGGTAAAGCCTTCTGGCACTGGGAGCCCTAAATGAGTCATTTCTGCCAAATTAGCCCCTTTACCACCTAATAAGGCTTTATCACTAGCACGTCCTTCATCAAAAAAATAAATCCATTTATCCATTTTTGCCTCCGATTGATTAAATATGCGTCATATTAAACGACAGATACATTGTAATATATAGCATATATGTTTGTCAACAGAAAAGAATCAGTCATAAATCATTGACAATCAGAATTTATTTGTTATAATATGACACATAATGATGATTATTAAAGATTGAAGTTTTTAAAAGGAGTAACAGTTGAAATTAACAAAGCGACAAAAAGAAATTGTAGAAATTGTGAAAAAGGATCAGCCAGTCAGCGGGGAAAAAATATCAGAGCTGTTAGATGTATCTAGGGCGACCTTACGCTCAGATTTATCCTTTCTAACCTTAGTAGGGATTTTAAAAGCAAGCCCGAAAGTTGGCTACACTTATTCTGGTTCAGATTTGGAAACTCTCTTTTTCTTTGATACTTTTCAGAAGAAAGTAGAGGATGTGATGACCTCCCCCGTATTAGTAACACATGATTCTTTTATTCAAGATGCTATTATCACATTATTTATGTATGATGCAGATGTTCTCTATGTGATAGATGAAAAGAAGCAGCTGCAAGGCATTTTATCACGAAAGGATTTGTTAAGGGCTGCCCTCAATGCCAATATTGATGTGACCCCAGTAGCCGTTTGCATGACCAGAATGCCACATATTAAGACTTGCCATAAGGATTTGAATATTCTTGAAGCAGCTGCACTTTTGCAGGACTTCGCCATTGATTCATTGCCTGTTGTGGAGGAGCAAAATGAAGCTCACATTATAGGAACAATTACTAAGTCGGCTTTGCTGAACTTTATTATCCAAGAAGCAAGAAATGCTGAAGTAAATCGCTAAAAAAGGAGTTTTCATGAAAAAAGAGATTACTATTTATACTATTTCTGATTCTTTGGGAGGAACATCCCAAAAATTATTATCAGCCGTCATGGCTCAATATCCAGATTTGATTTTCAATAATAGTTATCGATTCCCATTTATTAATAAGGAATCTGAATTGTTAGATATTTTGCAAGATGCTATCAAAGATGATGCAGTTGTTATCAGCACTTTGGTAGATAGCCATTTAGCAGCAGCAGCTAGAGAATTTAGTAGAGTCAATCATTTATCCTATCTAGATTTGATGAATCCATTCTTTGAAATCATCAAGGAAAAAACGGATACTCAACCTATTGAAGTTCCAGGTGTTCTACATCGTTTGGATACGGAATATTTCAACAAAATATCTGCGATTGAATTTGCTGTTAAATATGATGACGGCAAGAACCCGCAAGGATTTTTGGAGTCAGACCTTGTGATTCTGGGAGTTTCTCGAACTTCCAAGACTCCACTCAGTATCTATTTAGCTAATAAAGGCTATAAAGTATCAAATCTTCCCTTGATCCCTGAAGTTCCACTACCACAAGTTTTAGATAAAGTAGATAAAAGAAGAATGATTGGGTTGGTCTGTGATCCGGATAAATTGGCTAAAGTGAGAAGCAATCGCTTGGATGCGCTCGGTTTGACACAAGCTACAAGCTATACAGATGTAGAAAAAATTTATGAAGAACTAGATTATTCCAAGAAAGTTTTTCAAAAACATCAGGCTTATATCATCAATATTACCGATAAATCTATTGAAGAAACGGCTTGCATTATTGAAGAACATTTGAAATCTCTGTCTTCAAATAAGTATTAAATATAGTATTGTATTGAAATGAGGTGAACGAATGGAGCAATACAAACGAATTCTATTAAAAGAGTTTGATTCTAAGCAAAAGGTCATCACAGAGTTAATCAATCTGGAAGCCATTTTAAATTTACCAAAGGGAACCGAGTTGTACCTTAGTGATATTCATGGTGAGTTTGAGGCTTTTGACTATATCTTGAGAACCTGTGCAGGAAACCTGAACGAAAAAATCAATGACTGCTTTGGAGAGAAATTATCAAAAGAGGAAAAAGACAAGCTGACCTTACTAATTGCGTATCCTCAGGAAGTTTTGAGCGATGGGTTTCTTTATCCTTTGAAAGATAAAAGTTGGTATGGAGAAATCATTCAAAATCTGTTGACTTTGCTAGCTTTTGTAGCAGCCAAATACACACGCTCTAAAGTAAGGAAAGCCTTGCCGCCACAATATGCTTACATTATTGAGGAATTGCTTTACACTGATAGAAATCTGCCGGATAGCAATATTTATTTTGAAACGATTCAGAACTATTTGATTGATTTAGGTGAAGCAAGTCAGTTTATTTCGGCATTATCAACGGTCATTCGGCAATTAATCATTGATCATCTTCACATAGTTGGTGATATTTTTGATCGCGGAGCAGCAGCGGATAAAGTAATGAATGAACTCATGGCTTATCATTCTGTTGATATTCAGTGGGGCAACCACGACATTATCTGGATGGGGGCTTTCTTCGGCTCAAAAGAATGTTTACTCATTCTCTTACGAATAGCTGCTAGGTACGGGTATCTTTACGATATTGAGCGAGCTTATGGTCTTAATCTAAGACCACTCGTCCTCTTTGCTGAAAAGACTTATTCGGAAAATGCAAAATTCAAACCTAAGTTAGGAAAAAGAAGTGACGATTATTCTCCTGAGGAAATTCTTCAGTTGGAGAAGATTCACCAAGCTTTAGCGATTATCCAGTTTAAATTGGAAAATCAGCTCATCAAAAGACGACCAGAATTTAATATGTCTCAACACCTTACTCTGGATAAGATTGATTACTGGGAAGAGAGTGTCATGATAGAAGAGAAGAAGCATTTCTTAGCTAATACTTGTTTTCAAACGATTAATCCCCAAAATCCAGAGGAATTAACGGATGAAGAAGAAGAAGTGGTTGCTACTTTGCTGGATTCATTCCAGCATTCTATTCAGCTCAAGAACCAGATTTCTTTTTTGATGAACAAGGGTTCCATGTATAAGATTTATAACAATCATCTCCTGTTTCATGGCTGTATTCCCCTAGAGACATCAGGAGACTTTCAACCTTTGCAAATCAATCAAATCCGCTATGCTGGTAAAGAATTGCTCGACTTTTTTGAATACCATATTCGAGAAAGTTCTAAAAATCCAGAAATTCAGAACGATTTCTCAACTGATCTTATCTGGTACTGTTGGAATGGGAAGTTGTCTCCTTTGTTTGGTAAAGACAAAATGACAACTCTAGAACGTTATTTTATCGAGGATAAACAGACGCACGTTGAAAAAGAAAATCCTTATTTTTCTTATCGGAATTCTGCCAATATCTGCAAGTTAATTTTAGAAGAATTTGGGCTTTTTTCAGAACATTCTAGGATTGTAAATGGGCATACACCTGTGAAAACGCTGAAGGGAGAATCGCCGATTCGAGGTGAAGGAATGCTGTTCGTTATTGATGGTGGTTTGTGCGAAGCTTATCAAAAGAAAACAGGAATTGCTGGCTATTCCTTGCTTAATAATTCTTATGGTTTCCAAATTGTGACGCATCAACCTTTCCAAAACGTCCAAAAAATGATTGAGGAAGCTTTAGATTTATCTTCCTTGAAGAGAGTAATTGAGCACGTTCGCGAACGAACCTTGATAAAATCAACGACAATTGGGCAAAGCCTCATTGAACAACAACAGGAATTATCTGTTCTTTTACATGAATTTTATGACTATTAAGAAAATAATATAGTTGTTATCTCTCTAAGTTTTCCGCTTAGAGAGCTTTTATTTACGACTTTCTCTGTTGTTCCTATTTCTTTTTCATGTTACAATAAGGGTATTGAAATATAGAGGTTTAAGATGATTTATTTAGATAATTCGGCAACTACAAAGCCTTACCCAGAGGCTTTGGCTACTTATACAGAAGTTGCTTCAAAAATCTGGGGGAACCCTTCCAGTCTTCATAGTTTGGGTAGTCAAGCAACGCGCTTGTTAGATGCATCACGCAAGCAGATTGCAGGTCTTTTAGGTAAATCTTCTCAGGAGATTTTTTTTACGTCTGGAGGGACAGAAGGAGATAATTGGGTTATCAAGGGTGTGGCTTTTGAAAAAGCACGCTATGGCAAGCATGTCATTGTATCTGATATTGAGCATCCAGCAGTGAAAGAATCTGCACTCTGGCTGAAAAAGCAAGGCTTTGAAGTAGACTTTGCACCTGTTGATAACAAAGGTTTTGTAGAGGTTGAAAAATTAGCAAAACTAATCAGACCGGATACGACTTTAGTTTCTGTCATGGCTATCAACAATGAAATCGGTTCTGTTCAGCCGATTAAAGCTATTTCAAAGCTTTTAGCGGACAGGCCAACAGTTTCTTTTCATGTGGATGCGGTTCAAGCCATAGCCAAGATTTCAACAGAAAATTATTTAACTAATCGCGTGGACTTTGCGACGTTTTCTAGCCATAAATTTCATGGTTTACGTGGTGTTGGATTTGTCTATATCAAATCTGGCAAGAAAATTTGTCCGCTGTTGAATGGTGGCGGTCAAGAATCAGACAAACGCTCTACGACTGAAAATTTGGCGGGTATTGCAGCAACCGCAAAAGCCTTGCGCTTGTCTATGGAAAATTTGGAAACGTTCACCACACGAACCGCAAAAATGAAAGAGATTATCCTAGAAGAGCTAGCGAAATACCCTGATGTGACGATTTTTTCAGGAATAGATGAGTTTGCGCCACATATCCTGGCTTTTGGGATTAAAGGCGTACGAGGTGAAGTAGTGGTTCATGCTTTTGAAGAGTATGACATTTATATCTCTACTACGAGTGCTTGTTCCTCTAAAGCGGGCAAACCAGCTGGAACTTTGATAGCCATGGGTGTTGAAAAATCCCTAGCTCAGACGGCTGTTCGGATTAGTCTGGATGCAGATAATGATATGAGTCAGATGGAGCAATTTCTAACAACGTTCAAAATCATTTATGAAAAAACTAGAAAAGTAAGGTAAACAAATGGAGTATTCAGAAATTATGGTTCGCTACGGCGAGCTTTCAACTAAAGGAAAAAATCGAATGCGCTTCATTAACAAATTGAAACGCAATATGCAAGCAGTCCTGTCTATTTATCCAGAGGTTCATGCGAAAGCAGATCGAGATCGCGCACATGTCTATCTTCATGGAACGGCTTATCAACCAGTCGCAGAATCCCTCAAACAAATTTTTGGGATTCAAAATTTTTCTCCGTCTTATAAAGTTGAGAAGTCTGTTCCTGCTTTGATTGAAGCGGTACAGACAATTATGAAAGAAATTTATAAAGAGGGAATGACGTTTAAGATTGCCAGCAAACGTAGCGACCACAATTTTGAATTGGATAGCCGTGAGCTGAATCAAACTCTTGGAAATGCCGTGTTTGATGCCATCCCACATGTTCAAGTCAAGATGAAAGCGCCGGATATTATCCTACAAGTGGAAATACGTGAGGAAGCAGCTTATCTGTCTTATGAAACAATCCGTGGAGCAGGTGGGCTTCCTGTTGGGACATCTGGAAAAGGGATGTTGATGCTGTCAGGCGGAATTGACTCCCCGGTTGCGGGCTATCTAGCCCTTAAACGTGGAGTGGATATTGAAGCGGTTCACTTTGCGAGCCCGCCTTATACAAGTCCAGGTGCTCTTAAAAAGGCGCAGAATTTGACACGCAAGTTAACCAAATTTGGTGGTAATATCCAATTTATTGAAGTGCCATTTACGGAAATTCAAGAAGAAATCAAAGCGAAAGCACCAGAAGCTTATCTTATGACCTTAACTCGTCGTTTTATGATGCGGATCACGGATCGCATTCGTGAAGAACGCGGTGGGCTCGTTATCATCAACGGAGAAAGTCTTGGTCAAGTTGCTAGCCAAACGCTAGAGAGTATGCAAGCGATCAATGCTGTCACCAATACTCCAATTATTCGTCCAGTCGTGACTATGGATAAACTAGAAATCATTGACATTGCTGAAAAGATTGATACATTTAATATCTCGATTCAACCCTTTGAAGATTGTTGCACCATTTTTGCACCAGACCGTCCGAAAACCAATCCAAAGATAAAAAATGCCGAGCAATATGAGGCACGTATGGATGTCGAAAACTTGGTAGAACGTGCTGTGGCAGGCATTGTGATTACAGAAATCACACCGGAAGCAGAGATCGACGAAGTGGATGAGCTAATTGAGGAATTGTTGTAGCGAAAATTGTTTTGCCCTTGCTTAAAAATTCATTAGATAGCTACCTTTTGATAAAAAATACTTGTCAAACTATTCTGGAAGTGCTATACTTATAGAGTTGACTATGCACATTCCTGTGCAACCGCTCGAACATCGTAGCTCGCATTTAGTGAGTATTAAGTGGTTCGTCCCACGATGCTAGGCGAGTCTTCACAAAAATACGGGGAAACCCCAAAAAATCATAGGAGGTGCATAATGAGCACATACGCAATCGTTAAAACTGGCGGAAAACAAGTTAAAGTTGAAGTTGGTCAAGCTATCTACGTTGAAAAATTGGATGTTGAAGCTGGTCAAGAAGTGACTTTTAACGAAGTTGTTCTTGTTGGTGGTGATAAAACTGTTGTCGGAACTCCAATTGTTGCTGGAGCTACTGTAGTTGGAACTGTTGAAAAACAAGGAAAACAAAAGAAAGTTGTTACTTACAAGTACAAACCTAAAAAAGGTAGCCACCGCAAACAAGGTCACCGTCAACCATATACTAAAGTTGTCATCAACGCAATCAACGCTTAATTTATAGGAGAACACATGATACAGGCAGTCTTTGAGAAAGCCGAAGATGGCGAGCTGAGGAGTGCGGAAATTACTGGACACGCCGAAAGTGGCGAATACGGCTTTGATGTCGTGTGTGCATCGGTTTCTACGCTTGCCATAAATTTCATCAATTCAATTGAAAAATTTGCAGGTTACGAACCAATCTTAGAATTAAACGAAGAAGAAGGCGGATTTTTACGAGTAGAAATACCGACGGATATTCCGCCACACCAGAGAGAAATGACTCAACTTTTCTTTGAATCATTCTTCTTGGGAATGGCAAACTTATCAGAGGACTCATCTGAGTTCGTCCAAACCAGAGTTATCACAGAAAACTAACACGGAGGAAAAACACTATGTTAAAAATGAATCTTGCAAACTTGCAACTTTTCGCCCACAAAAAAGGTGGAGGTTCAACGTCAAACGGACGTGATTCACAAGCAAAACGTCTTGGAGCTAAAGCAGCTGACGGACAAACTGTAACTGGAGGATCTATCCTTTACCGTCAACGCGGTACTCACATCTACCCAGGTGTTAACGTTGGCCGCGGTGGAGACGATACATTGTTCGCGAAAGTAGAAGGCGTTGTACGCTTTGAACGCAAAGGTCGCGATAAAAAACAAGTTTCTGTTTATCCAATCGCGAAATAAAATGTAAAGACCCTTACACCTATGGTGTGGGCCTTTCTTTTGAAGCTGGTAATCTGAAAAGAAGAGAAAGTATACATAAAATAATTATAAATCATCTATATTCTAAGATAGCTGTAAATTTTTTGCAGCTATCTTTGTTTTGACTACATTTTTTATATGTTTTTTATGTATTTTATAATAATATTAGTTGAATTATTCGGAATAGCAAAGTATAATATAATATGTAGGTTTATTCAATTTTTTAAGGATTGATAACAGTTTTATATAGTCTGTTACCAATCCATTTCCTAAATAAAAAATTGTATGAATATTTCACGACGAAAGGAATGCACAAGGTGAAAAGTTTTAAACTTTATAATGGGAAACGAGATAAATTCTCTTTGCGGAAGAAGAATGTCGGTCTGGTTTCCATTGCTATTGCTACTCTAGCTCTTTATGGAATTGTAGGAGGAAGTCAAACGACTTATGCTGAAGAGCAAAACAGTACTAGCGGTCAAGTTACAAGTGTCTCTGCTCCCACAGAGGATGCAAAGACAGAAAAAGTATCTACTACTACATCATCAACGGTAACAGAAGCTTCTTCAGCTAGTAGTTTTTCAAAAGTAGAAAATACAAGCGTGAGTAGTACTCAGACTGCCTCAGAATTTCAAAATTCTAGTACAGAAAGTGCTCCGTCAGAGAATTCATCAATGTCAAGCGATGGTAGTTTGTCAACAAATGGAGAATCTTCAAAATCAGCTAAAACTCCAAATATTGAGGGAACAACTCCTGAAAACACAGCGCCAAAGTCTGACGAAACAATTGTTGAAAGCACAATACCTAAAACACGAGCGGCACGTACCCGTAGAAGTGTCGCAGAATCTTCTTCTCATATTTCAAACTTTTCAGTAACAGTTACGACAAAAGACGGAACAGTTATGAATGCGGGAGATACGAAAACCCTACCTGCTCAAGAAGTTTCTTTCGAAAAGGTTCAAATGACTTTTAAAATTAAGCAGGATGGAACGCTGAAAGCTGGAGATAAGATTCGGATTCCAGTCAAACTGGAAAATAACGCTTATGCTGCTTATTATGCAAATCTTGGCTCTGGAACAGCAGAAACGATTCCTGGTGTTGGAACTATCAAATTTGATTTTTCTAAAAAAGACGATCTTGCTTATGAGATTACATTGAATAGTGAATTTGCATCACTTTCAAAGGGGCAAGAAAAAACGGTTAATGTTAATTTTAGTGCTGCAAATGGTGCCAAATTTACGGCTCAAAAAAGTAAAAATAATATTGTATTGAACATTAACGGATCAACTTTTACTTTTAAACCTGTACAGAGAACATTTCCTAAATCTGAGGGAAATTTTGCTGTGTACAACGGTGCTAGTAGTGATGCGGCAAATTCAATCAAAATAGGTACTTCAACTGGTGATGCAAACTATTATAACAACATGCTATCTAGTGATGGTCAAACACCAGGAAATACAAATATTCCCAAGGGAGATATCATCACTATTCATCGCATAAAACTAGAAAATGGTTCAAAGATTATTAAAATAAAGCCAGAGCCTCATCGCATCACTAGTACTTTAGCCATTAGTGAAGATGGTAAATACCTTGTTAAGAATGATACATCTACATCTATACCAATTACTAACGAAAATGAAAATAAGTTAATTACTCTTCCACCTAAATCAACAGATGCAGATATTTTAAAGGCATTAAAGAAAGCAGGAAAAAATTCTTCAGTTGTCATTGATAATGGTGATGGTACCTACACTATTGCCACTAACTTAGGTAAAATGATTGGTGAAGGTGCGACGACTTATCATGATATTCATCCTGCAGATGATTATGGAACGTTTGGAGATCGATATCAGGAAATTGATAGGACTGATGTGGTGAATGCTAAAGTAAATTCTATTTTAGCTAAAACATCTGCTATTCAGGGTACAGGGCATTCGACTCGACTTATGTTTGCGGATTCCTCGATTAATAATACGATTACTGGTAATTCCAAAAGTTATAGTGTAAATGATGATGGAACTGAAAATGAAATTAAATCAGAAAAGATTAGTGCTACTACTAAGCCGTCTAATGCACGTTCAGAAGGTCAAACAAAGATAACTGTACAGTATGTAGATACAGCTGGGAACCAAATTGCAACACAAACTTACCAATATGGTTATCCAGGAGGTCCATTACATGCGCAGTCACCTAATTTTACTGCTAAACCGCAAAATATACCTGGTTATACACTTGTAACTACGCCTAAGTCAATTCCTTCTATACAAGGAACCCAATTAACAGGAAATCAATCGATAGCTTTTAATAGTTCTGATCAAGTCTTTTATTACGTCTATACTGTTAATAAATCTAACGCTAAGGTGACTTATATTGATGATGATGACAATCATAAAGTTCTTGAAACAAAAGAATTAACTGGTGATTATAATACAACGGATGCTTACAGAACAACTGAAACAATTAAAAAATATACAGATAAAAATTATGAATTAGTTTCAGATAATTATCCAGCAGATGGTGTAAAATATAATGATAAGCTTCAAACCTTTGAAGTTCATTTAAAACATAAAGTTAAAACTGAAACTCAGACTAAGACAGTTAAAGAAACCATTAAATATATTTATGCAAAAGATGGTGCTACAGCAGCTCCAACTCATACTGCTGAATTAAAATTCACCAGAACAGCAACTACCGATTTAGTTACAAATGTTACAACTGGGGACTGGACAGCAGAAAATGGAACAAGTTTTGCAGCCGTAACATCACCAGCAATCAAAGGTCACACTCCAGACTTAGCGGAAGTTCCAGCAGTTGACAATATTACGGCTAACAGTGCCAATATTGAAAAGACAGTCGTTTACAAAGCTAATCCAGCTAGTGCAAAGGTAACTTATATCGATGACACAACAGGGGAAACGCTTGAAACGAAGGATTTGAATGGTTTTTATGGGCAGACTGATCCTTATCGAACAGCTGAAACCATTAAGACGTATACCGATCGAAATTATGAACTTTATTCAGACAATTATCCAACAAATGGTGTGACTTACAATGAAACCCTTCAAACCTTTGAGGTTCGTCTACGTCATAAGGTAGCTCCAGTTGAAGAAACAAAGACTGTCACAGAGACCAT
>NZ_KV815683.1:0-552 GCF_001814295.1 Streptococcus sp. HMSC067A03
TTACTTACTTCTATGATCTGATTCCAGATGCACCTGAAGAATATGGTAATGTTGTTGTTGATTACCAAGACAAGAAGGGCAATACCATTGCACCACGTGTTGTGGATACACCAGATAGTAAAGTTGGTACAAACTACGATACAACCGATCACAAACCAACTAGAATTACTACAGCCGATGGTAAGGTTTATCGCATTGATCCAAAAGCAACTCAAGGTCAAGAAAGTGGTAAGATTGTCAAAGGAACCACTCGCGTTGTTTATGTTTATGATGAAGTAGTCGGTGATGTAACAGTTCATTATAAAGATGAAAATGGTAAAGTCATTAAAGACCCTGAAAAGGATACAGTCGGTGCTCCAATCAACACTGTTTATGATACTCGTGATCACGCTCATAAGACGATTACTACAAAAGATGGTCGTACATATGAAATTGTTCCTGAAAAGACTCAAGGTCTTGAACAAGGTCGCGTTGTTGAAGGAAATACAGATGTTACGTATATCTATAAACAAGTATTCGGTGATGTAGTTGTTCACTATGTGGATGAATCTG